>JANYHQ010000182.1 GCA_025358985.1 Acidimicrobiales bacterium | reverse complement strand
CCTATCGCCATCCATGGCGAGCAAGGTCACGGTGATGACCTTCAGCGAATTCGGTCGCCGGGCCGAGGTCAACGACTCACTCGGCACTGATCACGGCACGTCGAGTTGCATGTTCGTGGTGGGCAACGGGGTCCGTGGCGGCGTCTATGGCGAAACCCCACCATTGGCCAACCTCGACAACAATGGCAACCTGCGACCCACGCTCGATTTCCGCCGGGTGTATTCATCGATCCTGTCGGGCTGGTTGGGCTCTGACGCCGACGCCATCATCGGAGCACCGCACGCCGATATGCGTCTGTTCAGCGCAGACGTAGGGGCCACAACCACTACATCTACCTCAACATCAACGTCCACCTCGACCTCTACGTCCACCTCTACATCGACGACCTCGACGGTAGTGGCCAGCACATCGACGATTGCTGCCACCACCACGATCGCCCCCACCACTACTACCACGGCGTCGCCCACCACCACTGCTGCGTCTCCGACGACCACCGCGGCACCGGGATCCACCAGTACCGTGCCCGGCACTGAGCCAACGTCAACCACCGCACCGTCTTCGACCGCTGCACCGTCGACCACAACCGTAAGCACCACTACAGAACCAGCCACCACTGTCGCTCCGGTACCGGCGACCACCGCAGTGCCAGCGACCACCTCAGCACCGGCACCGATTGCTCCCACCACCAGTTCCACACCCAGCCCCACCACGTCCACCACCCGTCCGTCAGTACCCAAGCGAACCATCCCCGGGCCCACGTTCATGGAGCGCGAGCCGCAGCTGCAAAGCGCCCCGATTGCAGCCGAGCCGCCGCCCGGGTTTGACCCGCCAGCCCCGGAGCCCACCACCGAACCCGACCCCATCGTGGTAACCACTGCGCCGCCCACCACCCGGCCGGCTACGACCCTGCCCACTCCCCCGCCCACCGGCGAGGCTGGCACCAGCACCACCACACAGCCGGTCACGGGTACCACCCGACGCGATCCCAAGAGCGCAGTGCCCAAGGCACTCGCCCTCACCCCTGTGGCCCCGCCCAAGAAAAAGAAGATCGCCAAGAATGTGGCACTCAAGCCGAAGCGGGTTGCGGTGAAGGTGGCCCGTCGCGGCAGCACTGCCGCAGCCAAGAAGCCGTAGCCCTACATTCTGCGCCCGAGAACCGGTCTCAGCATGGTTCTCGGGCGCGATCTGCCTCTGGGGGACGCACTTTGCGCCCGAGAGCTTTCCTGTGAACAACTCTCGGGCGCAAAGTGCTCTCCCCCGGCGTCAGAAGTAGATGACCTTGCGGGCTCGTTCGGTGACGAGGTCAATGTCGTCTGAGTAGGCCCCGGTGGAGAGGTACTTCCATCCGGCGTCGCACACGATGGTGACGATGACGCCGTGGTCAATTTCTGCTGCGCATTTCACCGCCGCCGCCATGATCGCCCCGGAGCTGATACCAGCAAAGATGCCCGTCTCACGAATGAGTCGACGGGTGCACTCGATGGACTCACGAGGACCAATGACCTTTTTGCGATCCAACAACTCGAAGCCATTGTTGTCGGTGAAGATGGGTGGGATATAGCCGTCATCGAGGCTGCGCAACCCGTCCACCATTTCACCGGACGGCGGCTCCACCGCCCACACCTGCACGGCAGGGTTCATCTGCTTCAAGTATGAGCCCACGCCCACCAACGTGCCGCTAGTGCCGAGCCCGGCGATGAAGTGGGTGATCTCGGGACAGTCGCGCCAGATCTCTGGACCGGTCCCTTCGAAGTGAGCTTTGGGATTGGCCGGGTTGGCGTATTGGTACAGGTACACCCACTCCGGATTGTCCATGGCCAACTGTTGGGCGTACTTCAATGCACCGTTGGATCCTTCGCTGCCTCTCGACAGGATGATCTCCGCCCCGAATGCTTCGAGGGTTTGGCGACGCTCCGCAGTGACGTTCTCCGGGAGCACGATCTTGAGGTGATAACCCCTCTGCGCGCATACGAGTGCCATGCCGATACCGGTATTGCCCGACGACGACTCAATCAACGTGCATCCCGGTTGCAGCAATCCTTCGCGCTCGGCCTCATCAATCATGGACACGGCAATGCGGTCCTTCACCGAGCCGCCCGGATTTTGCCCTTCCAGCTTGGCCAGGATGCGCACATTCGGGTTGGGACTGAGTTGGCTGACCTCTACCAACGGCGTATTGCCGATGAGGTCCAACACGTTCTTCACAACAGCCATGGATCAGCCCTCTGTGCGGTGCCGGGTGGCCCGTTTGGGGGTCACGCCCCACCGGCAACGGCGGGCAGGATCGACATCACGTCGCCGTCCTTGACGGGCGCGTCCAGCTTGCCGATGTAGCGAACGTCGTCATCGTTGAGATACACGTTGACGAACTTGTGCAGGGCACCATCAGGGGTGACGATCTGGCCGGCAATACCGGGGAACTGCGCCACCAGATCGGCAATGAGTTCTCCCACCGTGGCGCCGTTGGCGGCCACCTTGGATTGCCCACCCGTATGCGGACGCATGATGGTGGGGATACGGATGTCGACGGCCATGGAGTGCTCCTCAGAAGGTGAACGTTGGCAGTCTAATTCCCGACCGTCACTGTCGGGAATCGAGTGTCAGCCACCAACAACCACGGGCTCTTCGGTGATGTTCCCGTTGACGATGAGGTAACTACGCATGGTGGGGGCTTCGTCGCGCAGTGACACGATGACATAGTGCCAGGACGGGTCCGGGGCGCTGGCGATGTCGGTGGGTGACGGGTAGGCGTCGGTGTGGGTATGGCTGTGCACCACGCCGATGATCTCCAGGCCGCGGTACTCAGCATCACGTTCGGCGTCCAGGTGCTCCTTGGCGGGCACCACATACACCTTGGTGGAATGGGCTTCGTTGCCGGTGGCATAAAACACACGGGCTGTGGCCGTGGCGGCTCCGGCTGTCCCGGCGAGCCCGCCCAGGAGCCCGCAGGCCTCCATCGGGAGGCCGTCGTAAGCGTGAGCCACGATGGACCCATACGTGGTGGCGGTGAGTTGCAGCACGGGTGCCAGCGTATCGGGCGGTACCCTGTGCGTTCTCATGGCGAAGAAAGGTTCCTCCTCCAGCAAAACCGAAGTGGCACGCGAAGAGCGCAAGGTCATCGCCTCCAACCGGCGGGCCCGGCACAACTACGACATCCTGGAAACCGTGGAGGCGGGCATTGTGTTGCGCGGCGCCGAGGTCAAGAGCTTGCGTGACGCGCAGATCCAGCTCAAGGACGGCTACGCCCGCCCCGAGCGTGGCGAACTGTTGCTGCTGGGGGTCCACATCGCCCCGTACTCCTACGCCAACGGATTCGGCTCATTTGAACCGGAACGGCCTCGTAAACTGCTGCTCCATCGGCGAGAGATGGACAAACTGGCGGACCGCATTGCCCGTGAGCAACTGTCGCTGGTGCCACTGTCGGTGTACTTCACCAACGGATTGGTGAAGGTGGAGTTGGGCCTGGCCAAGGGGCGTAAGCAGCACGACAAGCGGGCCAACATCGCCGAGCAGGACGCGCAGCGAGACATCGAGCGGGCCATGGTCAGCCGGCGCAAAGGCCGCTGAGACCCGCCCGGCCTCGGGTTGTCGGACTAGAAACGGCGGTCGTTCGTCTTCTTCTTCGGCGGCACCTTGAATGGTGCTTCCACCATGGCCTCGAAGGTGGAGTCGTCAGGTTGACGGGGCTCGTTGAGGTGTTGCAGATACGTCTTGAGCGCCGTACGTGCCGGGGGAACGTGATCGCCCTTCAACGTGATGGAGCGAGCCAACGCATCCTTGGCCTTGGCCACCCGGTCTTTGCGCTGGGCCTTCTCTTCCTCGGTACGCTCACCTCCCTTGGCGGCTGCAGCGGCAGCGGCGGCCTTCTGGGCGGTGGTGTCTTCGAGTGTGGTGAGCTTGGCGCGGATCGCCACGGGGAATCGTCTCCGGGTGCAAGGGCAGCAGCGGATGCTGCAACGTGTGGGTCAACTGTAGGCGACGGGTCGTATAGGTTGTGACCCAGCAAGTCCAGCGGGGGTGCCAGGTTTCGACTTTGGTGGTCAACGCAGGAGAAGCGAGCCGTGGTTTCCGGATCCACGTAAAAGAGTCGGAAACAAAAAAACAAACGCCAACGACAACGTTGCGCTCGCAGCCTAAATAACTGCGATGTCGGTCCGGCCCCGGTTCCACGGGTCGGCTGCCGGCACTATCAAGTGGGACTCACACCTCGGCTGCGCCAGCGGGTCGGGGTGGAAATCAAGTTGGCTGGAGCCCGCCGGGGGTGCCGATAACCGCGGTGGGCTCAAGATTTCCCTATCGGCTGCGCTCGGAGAAGGCCTGCTGCGAAGCTGAAGGACGGGGGTTCGACTCCCCCCACCTCCACCGTGTTTTTGAAGCATTTCACCTGGTCAGAGAGGGTGTGGTTCTCTGGTCAGGGCGCCAGAGGGCGCGTTTAGGGCGTGTCATCACAAAGTCATGTTTTGACTAGCGGTTTTCGGACATCCCGGAGAACCACGGTGCGTGGCGAACTGCCCGCTACGCCAAGCACTAGTTCTGCCTGCCTCTGGCTCTCGCTACGCATCTCACTTTCGAAAACGATCGGTTGGACAACGGGAATCGAATCCACGACATCTTGGCTCTTCGGGTTTCAGCGGGGAGTGACAGTGGCGAGTAGGTCCCAGTTGGGCTTGCCGGCGTAGAGGAGTGAGCGGATCCGGTAGTTGGTGAAGCTGGTGAACCCGAATGCGGCGCGCTTGACTCGTTTGATCAGGTTGTTGGCGGCTTCGGTCGGTCCGTTCGAAACGTGGGCTTGGTGCCACGCCGCGATCTGGGCTCGCCAACGCAGGATCGTGCGTCCGAGTTGACGGACCTCGGGCGGGCACGACTCGTCTTGAAGGTCGCGGCCGAGGCGGT
>JANYHQ010000170.1 GCA_025358985.1 Acidimicrobiales bacterium | reverse complement strand
AGCGGCCACCTGGTCGAGAACATTCTCGGCCTCGTCCAATTGTTCTCGGCATGCCAGTGCCAACCTCGCCAGACGACGCGGGTCGTCGTCGTCGATACAGAAGATCGTGCGGATCTTCGGATCACGGATCGCCAGCGCCGCCGGCAGCGTCAAGATCCCGTCTCGGATGTCCTCCTCGCCGCCACCTCCCAGCGCCTCCAGACCGCGTTGATCGCCGACGTCATCACAGCCGTGATAGAGCACCCCTAGGAGGTGGCCGTACTGGCGCAGCCGCTGTGATCGGGCGCCGAGCACTGCGCATACCTCGAACATGCATCCTGTGTCCTCACCGGCAATCCGGCGCCAGTCCTCCAGACCGAGCGGCTGTCGCCGTAGACGCCACTGCAGGCACTCGGCCGAACCAAGCCGACGGATGAGCTCCGAGATGTGCACGATCGCGAACGGGTCGCCTGCCACTGCCTCGTATGCATCGGCCACAAGATACCCCGATGCCATCATCGCATTGAGGCGGCCGAACTTTGCTTGGATGGTGGCGATCCCACGACGCTCAGGCGAGTCGTCGAGGATGTCATCGATCACCAGCGACATGTTGTGTATCAGCTCCACTGCGAACGCCAAATCGACCGTACCCATCGAAACGCGATGATCCCCAGGCCGTTCATCCACCGCCCTGGCGCATGCATACAGCGTGAAGGGTCGGAAGTGCTTCTGGGTACCGGAAAATGCCCATGTGAGGGACTCCTCGAGTTCGGGGTCGACGTCCTGCAGCCACGCGCTGATTCGCGCTCGCAACAGTTCGATCTCGGGTGCGAACCCAAGCTGATCGATGACGTCCTGTGCCGTACTCATTGCTTGGCCCGCTGAGGCCGAGTTGGCCCGTCGGTGGTAGCCCGCCCATCGCGTGTGCGCGTGTCGAGTTCGTCGATGGCGCGACGTGCCTCGAGCCATCCGAGCATCGCCACATCGCGGGCCAGCCCGAGCACTTCGTCGCGCAATTGCGCCTGCACCTTCGTCGAGTCGTTCGACGTCGACGACGCATCGCGAGAGAGCGCCATGATGGCCGGCGCGTGCGACGCAAATAGTTTGGCACTGCGAGTCCAAATTCGAAATGTCGACTCGGCGGCCACCAGTGATGCAGTGAGCGCCATCCGCGCCACAAACCAGGGGTCCGCCGTTTCGCCCTGGGTCATCGGCTCACCCGTTTGGCATTGCGCAGCGCCTTCATCCACGGATCGAAACAGTTGCCGTCAGGCGTACCGAAAGCATCATTCATCATCGACCACGCCTTGGCCCCGTAGGCATACGGTGCCCAAAGGATCTTCAACATCGCGAAAACAGATTCGTGGTGGTAGCCGGCAGTCTTGACCTCGACCGGCGGCATCACGCCCGACCGCGACCGGACCGCCTCGGCTGCCATCAAGCCGCTCGTGACTGCTCCCTCGATCGTCGCCACGTCGGCATAGTTCTGGACATACGTGCCGGCGATGAACAGGTTCGGGATCTTCGTTTCAGTCGTTGGCCGGAACGCCTCACTACCGGTCGAGTTTGCGAAGAGGTCCTCTCCGGTGTTTGTTTGGATACGTGTGCGGACGAGGTCGATGTCGTCAGGATCAAAAGCCAGTGTGTTGTGGAGCTCGGCGATGAGATACTCGATCGCCGTCGTTGGGCGTGAGAGGTCGAGGACGAGCGCGCCCGGGGACTTGCCCCCAGACTTCTTACTCACGACTTGGGCGCGTCGTTCGGGAGGAACACTCATCAGCGACTCACAGTCTGAACAGGTCACGTAGAGGAACGTGGAGTTCTGGTTCGGCCAGTGCTGCGAGTAGTCGAGGAACGTCATCTCGTACTTGGCATCCATAAGCACGCAGACGTCTTTGGGAACCTTGAGGCGTGTTCCAGGCTTGAAGTGCAACTCCACCGAAGCCATCGGCACAGAGTCCAGTTTGCGCACATCGCCCAGCCGCGGATCCCGGTTGAACAGTTCGTCCTTCACCATTCGACTGAGCGCGCCCGGCGTGACCGCCATGATCAGGTCTCCGTCTATGCGTAACGGTGGCTCGTTCGTGATCTCAGAATCGTGTGGCGGGCGGTGGTGCCAGCCCTGTGGATTGATCGACGGCGACGTTGCCATCTTCGAGTAAACGATTGACTCGACCCTGCCTTTGTCGTCGAGGACGAGATCGTTGACTTGTACCAGCGGGATGAATTCGAACTTGTCCCCGAAGGACTGCAACTTGAGTTCGAACGGCCTAATCAACGCGTCGTACTTGTTCTCATTGAACAGCCAGATCTGCGGGACCGGTGCGAAGTTGCCGTATTTCAGGAAATTCTTGTATCCCTTGGCCGAAGCGTCGTAGGACGGAATGGCCCACACGGTTTCCCATACCTTCTGCTGAAGCTCGGTCGCCCGCTCGGTCGAGTACGGGCGCGAGTGCATGAAGCCGTTCACCGAGTAGTTGTCGAGGAAACTGTCTTTTTTCATCGGTGTCGAAAGCAGATCGATCATCGAATACATGAAAATGAACAGATCCGGGATGGGTGCCGCCCCGCTCGTGATGTTGCGCAACAGATCCCATGGCGAGCCCACATTGAGCATTCGCCGCTCGTGGGTCTCGCCGCGCCGCAGGAAGTAGAAGGCGTAGCTGGGCGAGAACTTGTCCCGCACTCCGAGCTCATCAATGATGTCCCACGTGTTGACGTACCAGTTCATCAGCATGTGGTAGCTGTGCTCGTGGTACTTATCGCCTCCATCGAGGTCCTCGTCGTCGAACTCACACGCCCGCAGCATTCCGCCCATGAAGGCGTCTTGTTCCAGCAGCGTCACGTGGAAGCCGCGTTCCAAGAGACGCAATGCCGCGCTCATCCCTGCCATCCCGGCCCCAACAATGGTGACCTTGCGCATGACGTCCCTTCGATGATACGTACCGGCGAGACCGGCACGTCCACCACATCAGGACTTCCCCTGGCGGACGCACTGGGATTACCTTGCACTGTAACCAGATCAGACCTTGTCGACCTTGCCTGCTCTGACGCGATCGTCGGCTTTCGCTGGATCAGCGAGTGCCAGCGGCCAAGGCGTTCACCAGTCCCTTGCCGTAGAAGTTGTTGTTGCCAGCGCCCCCGGAACACATCTGAACCGGTGCTCCGAAAAACTCCACTCCGGGGTCGAGCGCAGCCGGGCAGGCCTGCGCGGTGGAGGTAGACCGCAACAATGCAGCCATCGCCCCCTGTGACATGTCGGGATGTGCGGAACGGATCAGGGCGGCCACTCCAGCGACGTGCGGAGCAGCCATCGACGTGCCGTTGAGCCAGGCATACCCGTTGCCGTGGCTGTCGATAAATGCACGACCGATGGACACCTGGAATGCAAAATCAGCGGCTGTGGTGGAATATGTGGACAGGACACGTCCGCGTGTGGTGTCCGGCGTCGGGGTCTGGAAGCGTGACCCACCGGGAGCGGCAACATCCGTGATGTTGCCGTAGGTTGAGTACCAGCTGAGTATGTTCTGAGCTCCCGTGGCCGTTACCACCACCACGCCGGGCAGTTCCGTGGGGGCCACGATGCAGTTGTTGCGGACCCTTCTGGTGATGGCTTCTCCGGGCGGGAAATCGGGGCTGATCTCATCGGTAGTTGGGTGGTTCAGATCGGTGCCCTCATTGCCGGCTGCGGCTATGAGCAGAACGCCACGCTGCTGGGCGTACCGAGCCGCTGCCGAGATCTGCTGGATGATCGCCTTCTGTTCCTTGTCGTTGCGGCAGTTGAACAGCCATGGGTCGGCAAAGAAGCTCATGTTGACGGCGTCGAGATGCTGATCACCGGCGTAGACGAGGCCGTCGACCACCGATTGGGTAAAGAAGTAGCCCTCCGCGGTACCGGCCTTGAGCACGACGACCCTGGCCTGAGGAGCAACCCCTGCGATGCCGATGCCGTTGATCGGAGCCGCAACTGTACCGGCGGTATGCGTACCATGACCGCTGTAATCCTGGAGGGCCTGCTTGTTTGAGCAGTCACCCCGGGTGACCTGTTCGGCGGGGACCGCAGTGAGCGTGTCGGGATACAGAAAGACGCACGACGCCTCAAGGTCCACGTTGGGCATGATGTCGCTGTTGTTGAGGTCGATGCCGGTGTCCATGACACCAATTCGGGCACCTTTACCCTGGTTGACGGCGTATGAGCCGCTTGGTGAGGCGCTGATGGCCCGCATGTCCCACTGGCAGGGGCTGAGGGTGTCGGGCCCGACGGATGGCGACACGCTGTAGAGCGCACTACATCTCGCCGCTTCCGACGCTTCTCGGGGCGGCACTACCGCTTCGCTGGACCCGGCGGTGACGATCAGCGAACCGAACGCCAACGTGCCGACCGCAAAGCTTCCAAGAATCGATCTCGTCTTCATATGTCCTCCGCTCGATTGTGTCGTGGACGTGTTGAGCGGCCGGGCCACAAATCGACGGTGATCATCGACGGCCTGCGTCGCCACATACGTGTTGTTGGAAGAACGTAATGCACTCAACCCCAGCCTGCTTACCGACCCCGGCTTGCGGTTTCACGGAACCCGCAAGTGATGTCAGTCTTCTTGGGGTTGTGCGTCGGCGCGCCGCTTGATCTCGGCCACCACGGCGGGATCGGCCAGTGTGGTGGTGTCACCAAGGGCCCGACCCTCGGCCACGTCCTTGAGGAGGCGGCGCATGATCTTGCCCGACCGAGTCTTGGGCAGATCGTCGGTGAACACCACGGTCTTGGGCCGGGCGATGGCGCCGATCTTGGCCGCCACGTGGGCCCGCAACACCTCGCCGTGCGCCGCCGACGCATCCATGCCACCCTTCAACGTGACGAACGCGATGACCGCCTGACCGGTGAGGGCGTCGTTGGCCCCCACCACTGCCGCCTCGGCCACCGACGGATGATCCACCAGCGCCGACTCCACCTCCGTGGTGGAGATGCGGTGACCACTGACGTTCATCACATCGTCGACGCGGCCGAGCAGCCACAGGTATCCGTCTTCGTCGAGCTTGGCTCCGTCGCCGGCGAAGTATCGGCCCTCGTAAGTGGACCAGTACGTATCGCGGTACCGGTCGGGGTCGCCGTAGATACCGCGCAACATGGCG
>JANYHQ010000137.1 GCA_025358985.1 Acidimicrobiales bacterium | reverse complement strand
CACGGCGCGCACCGGATCGGAAGCGCTCGACGGAGGCGCGCATGCCGGCTGAGATGCCGGAGCCGGGCTGGCCGCTTTCCTCGTCGGCCACGAACAGCGCCGTGACTCGTCCGGCGGGCCGCATTCCGGACCGACGAATGGCGCGGAGGGCTTCGATGATCATGCAGATTCCCGCCTTTTGATCGGCGACCCCGCGTCCCCAGATCTCCCCGTCGACGATCGCCGCCCCATACGGGCTCTCACGCGATGTTCCGGCCCATTGCTCGGCCCAGCCATCTGCGTGAACGGTATCGAGGTGCCCGGCCAACAGCAGTGACCGACCGCCGACCAGACCCGCGGTAGCGAACACGTTGGCGCGGCCATCCTCGCCCGAGATAGGGATCAGCCCGGCTTCTTCCCACGACGAGTCGCCGACTTCTGCCAGCGCCCATGCCGCAATGGCGGCCTCGTCGAGCGTGATGCTCGGGATGGCCACGGCAGCCTGCACAAGAGCGACCAGTTCGTGAGTGTCGACGGCCCTGGACGCCTGGTCGGCCAAACGGTCGATGAGTTCCGTTGCGCTCATGAGGAGGTCTCCTTTGCAGATTTTGACTTCGCTAACTTCTCGGTGATCTTGACCTCGGTGGCCGTGAGCCGGTCCATGATCAACAACGACTTGCACTGCCGCAGCGCGCTTCCGATGGCCCCCAGGAACGCCGCGCGGTTGCCGAGGGTGGAGGACCGGACCGGGGGCGGCTCGGTCATCAGCGGTTCCAGCGCCTGCTCGACCCGTCGCGAGAATGCCGGGTTGGAGCCGATGCCACCCCCCAGTACGACTAGCTGCGGATCGAACAACAGCGCCACCCAGGCAATTGCTTCGGCCAACTTCTCAGCCGCCAGCTGAACGACGGCAACCGCGGCAGGATCGCCAGTCTCCGCCGCGCTGAGTATTTCGGGCACTTCTGCGTCGCGCCGCACCGTGGACGTTGGATGCTCCTCGAGCGCAACCCCAATGGCCTTGCAGATGGCTGGGCCTGAGACGATGTCTTCAAGGTTCAACCCGGTCGCCAGGCGTACCGAACCGATCTCGCCCGAGGCGCCGCTCCCACCCCGGTACAGTTGCCGATTGACTATCATCCCCATTCCGAGGCCGGTGCCGACGGAAATGGCCACGAAGTCCGTGACGGCCCGATCCGTAGTGTCGATCTCACCGACCCGACCGTTCTGGTCCGAGCCCAGCCAGGACTCGGCAAGGGCGGCAAGGTTGACGTCGTTCTCAACCATGACCGGCGCACCGAAGATGGCCCGCAAGGTATCTGCGACCCGGATACCGTCGAAGCCGGCCAGGTTTCGCGCGTCGTTCACGCAGTCGGCAGTGGCTCGGTAGACGCCCGGCACGGCGACGCACGCTCCCTCGATCCGCGTCGCGCCGCTGATCGATGCCAGCAGCTCCGACCCGATGGCGCCAACTTGTGCCAGTGCGTCTATCGCCGCGGGCTTCGTTGAGACGACACGTTCGCCAATTACGCGCCCGAGGAGATCGGCGATGCCCACGATGATCTTCGTGGCCCCGATGTCCGCACCGAGCACGTACCCCGCACCCGGTTCGATCTCGTACAACGCCGGCGGCCGACCCATGTCACCAACGGCCTTTCCCGGATCGTTCATCCTGACAAGTCCGACAACCTCGAGCTCGGCCATGAGGGAGCTCACGGTTGGCTTGGCCAGCCCGGTCGAGCGGACGATCTCGGCGCGTGAAATCGGGGCTGGCGAGACATCGAACACGGTGTCGAGGACCCGCTTCAGGTTGAGGAGCCGAAGGAGCGACGGATCAGTACGCCTCATAGTTAGTCACTATGACTTACTATGTTGAGGGTGTCAAGCGCTTGCGTTCTTGCGATGACATTTTGAAGTAGCCGCCACGTTGTCGGAGCGGGAGACCCGGCCTCAGCCGACGAGTTCGATACCTACTCATCGTCATCATCGCCGACGATGAGTAGGTATCGTCATCCACGCGATGCCCGCATGCCCCAACTTCCTGGCACTCCTCAACGAACCCGGAGCCCCACATGCCATTACCGGTAACGGGCCGACCCAAAAATCAATTCAAGGTGAGCACGACTCCTCTATCGGCGTACGGGATGCGCTTGCCTTTCAAGATCCCGCCAACGGTCCCTAGCAACTTGGTCAGCTTCGTCATGAAGCCGTACTTGGCCACCACCTTGGACCGGATGTCGTCGAGCGATGGTCCGGTGACGAGTTGGGCGGTGGCGCCAAACTGCTGGGACCCGGCCTTCAGTTTGCCCCGACTGTCGCTGGCTTGCAGGGTGACACGATCGGTATGGGCCAGCCGTTTGGCCTTCCCGGAACCGGAGCTGGTGTAAAAACCCAGTTT
>JANYHQ010000118.1 GCA_025358985.1 Acidimicrobiales bacterium | reverse complement strand
TTGTCGAGTAGCGACTGTGGCACACCGGACGCCTTCATGATGTGGGGCTGCTGGCCCAAGTACTGCGTCACCATCATGCGGGCCATGTTGAGCGCGGTTTGGCGATCCTCATGCACCGAGCACACCACCAACTGCGGGCGATCCAGATCCATGGCACTGCGCCCCACCTTGGCCGCACCCCGCTCCAGGGCTTCCATGGCTCGCGCGTTGTAGTCCGGCGACACCAGATAGTTGAGTACCACCCCATCGGCGATCTGGCCGGTGAGCTCCATCATCTGCATACCGGTGGCGCCGATGTAGATGGGCACGTCCTTGGCTCGACGATCCTGGTACACATAATCCAGTTCGATACCATCTACGTGCACATACGATCCGTGGAACGTCACGGTCTCATTGGCCAACAGTGCCCGCACCACGGTCACCACTTCCTTCATCACGGTCAGCGGCCGCGCTCGCTCGATGCCCACCTTGGCAGCCAACGGATCCCACCAGGCACCAAGTCCCAGGATGATGCGGCCGGGGGCCAGGTCGTCGAGGGTGGAGAACGTGGCGGCCAGGCGGGCCGGGTTGCGGGTCCAACAGTCGGCCACACCCGAGCCCACCTTGATGGTGTCGGTGATCGCGGCAAAGGCGGCCATCGGTGGAATGGCGTCACGCACCAAGCGGCTCTCGGCCTGCCATACCGCGCTGAACCCCCGCTGCTCGGCGTAGCGGACAATGTCCATGCCCTCCCGGATGGTGTGCGCGTCCTGGAGATAGAGAGCAACGGGCTGAGTCATACGCTCAAGTGTACGAAACGTAAAGGCAGGCGAGGTATCCACAACTCGCCGTTGGGTTGACCGTCTGCGCGGCCCATGGGTGTGGTGGGGCCGGCTCCTGCGTGCTACGCAGATCCCTTGAATGTTCCTCACGGATGACATGGCCGAGATCGACGGGGTGCTCTGTTCTATGGCCGACGATCTGGTTCGCGGAGCTATCAGCGTGGGATCGCGGCTGATCGACGATGCCGATCTTTCAGCTCTGGCAGCCGGTGAAGCGGCCGTCGTGGCCAACGCTGTGCCTCGACGGCGTCGTGAGTTCGCTACCGGTCGTGCGCTGTTGCATCAGCTCAGCGGTTCCAACGCGCCCATCCTGGTCACTTCCAACCGGTCACCACAGCTGCCGCTGGGTTGGAGAGGTTCGCTGGCGCACGACGACACTGTTGCCGTGGCCGCGGTCAGTCGTGACATCGGCATCCGCAGTATCGGCATCGACATAGAACCAATCACGGCGCTTTCTCTGGAGACAGCGCAGGTGATCCTGCGCCACGATGACCCTCGCATCGATGCTCATCTGGCGTTCACGCTTAAGGAGGCGACGTACAAGGCGTGGAGTTCGGGCGGCGGACGGATGCTCGAACATCATGACGTTCGACTGCGGGTCGGCGGCTCGACCTTCGAGGCCGAAGTTATCCCCAACGGCGCTATCTTCCGTGGGCGATTCGCCACCGTCTCCGGGCGATGGTTGGCCCTTGTAGTTGATTTCTGGACGTCTGGCACCTCGTTTGCCACGGGTGTGTAGCCAAGTTTGATGAGTTTTTGGTTCTGTAACGCAGGTTTGGTCCGGCCCAGAACGCCTAATTCAGCCTGGCGGGTGGGCCCGGAACCGGGCTACCCTCAAGTGCGGAAGCGACGGCGACGATGACTCGCTCATGTGCGGAAGGCGCTTGGGTGCAGAACTCACGGGGAGGTGGGGGTGGGAACAGTCGTTGCTGTAGTTGCGGTCGGCACGATCAGGAGTTGCCGCGACATTTCTAAGGTGATCTTGTGCTCAGGGTGTGCCGAGCAACAGCGCTGGAGGGTGTGATGGCGCGTGGGAGTCGGGGATACCCGTCGTTTGTGACATTTCCCGCAGTGGCAACGCCACGTAGACGCCTCTTCTGTGTTCCGTTCGCCGGAGGTGGCCCTGCGGTTTACCGCCTATGGCCCCGCACACTTCCTGATGACATCGAGGTCATCGCCGTTCAGCTCCCAGGGCGTTCGCCGTCATCTCGTATCCCTCCGGTCGACTCGATCGACGAAATCGTCGACATCGTGTTGACCGACCTGATCTCGATGCATGAAGCCAACCCGCTGCCGTTCTCCGTCTTCGGGCACAGCCTGGGGGCGCTGATCACCTTTGAGCTCGCCGTTGCCCTCGAAGGGCGATCGACGGGTCCTGCCCACGTGTTCGTCTCCGGCCGTCGTCACCCGGAGGAGTTGCACCGCGGGCCGCAGATCCACACCTACGACGACGACGCATTTCTCGACGAGCTCGACGCCCGCTACGGCGGGGTTCCCCAAGTCGTGCGCAACGAGCCGGAACTCCTCGCTCTGTTCCTTCCCGCGTTGCGTGCCGACATCCGGGCGCTGGAGACCTACGCCCCATCTAACGGGAGAATGCTGCGCAGTCCGCTGCACGTGTACGGGGGTGCCTACGACACTCACCCGCGCCCCGATCAACTCTCCGAATGGCAACGCGTTGCTGAGCTCCCCATCTCTGTGCAACTGTTTAACGGAGATCACTTTTATTTCACCGCCTCGCCAGGCCCGCTCACTGTAGACATCGCCAGTCGATGGACCGACGACCGGGGCGGGTCGTCCCCATCGTGAAGAACGAGCCGATCGCCATCGTCGGCATCGGCTGTCGCCTCCCGGGCGGAGCCGACGATCCGCAAACGTTGTGGACGTTGCTGCGTGACGGGTTCGATGCCGTCGGCCCAATCCCTTCGATGCGTTTCGACGTTGACGCCTTGTTCGACGAGCGACCGGCAACGCCCGGAAAGATCATGAGCCGTTGGGGCGGGTTCATCGAGGGGATCGAAGACTTCGATGCCTCTTTCTTTGGCATCTCACCCCGTGAGGCACAACGGCTTGACCCGCAACAGCGCCTGTTGTTGGAGACCGCGTGGGAGGCATTGGAGGACGCGGGGATTCCC
>JANYHQ010000094.1 GCA_025358985.1 Acidimicrobiales bacterium | reverse complement strand
CGGCCACCTGCTTGGCACCGACGATCAGGGCCGCGACCTCTTCACCCGGGTGGTGCTGGCCATTGGTACGTCGCTGAGCCTGGGTGCCTTGGTGGCCACGTTCAGCATCCTCATTGGCGTGGTGTTCGGTGGCCTGGCCGGTTTTTACGGTGGTAGTTGGGTGGATTCGCTGATCTCTCGCCTCATCGACACCTTCTACGCCATCCCGTACATCATCATCGGTATCGCCATGATCTCCATCTTCGGGAGCAAGTTTTCTGTGGTGGTGTCGTCGCTCATCGTCACTGGGTGGTATTCCACGGCCCGATTGTTCCGGGCCTCGGTACTGCAGGTTCGTAGTAGCGACTACATCGAGGCGGCCCGAGCCACCGGTGCCGGCAACCTCCGCATCTTCTTGTCCCATGTGCTGCCCAATGCCATTCCGGCCGTCATCGTCACCATGGGCTTTGCGGTGTCGTCGGCCATTCTCACCGAGTCCATCTTCTCGTTCCTCGGTATCGGGTTCATCGAGCCCAAACCCACTTTGGGCGTCATGATCCGCGGCGCTCGCAACTATCTGTCGAGCGACCCGCACCTGTTCTTCGTTCCCGGAGGGGTGCTGATGCTGCTCACGCTGGCGGTGGTGCTCATTGCCGACGGACTTCGCGATGCCCTCGATCCCAAACTCCGGGGTGCCAGCTGATATGAGCGAGCCGCTGCTGTCGGTCAAAGATCTGCGTACGTACTTTCACACCGATGCCGGTGTAGTGCGAGCCGTAGACGGCGTGAGTTTCGATATCAGCGCCGGCGAAGTGCTCGGCATCGTGGGCGAGTCGGGCTCCGGCAAATCCATCACCGCCATGAGCATCTTGGGACTCATTCCCGTTCCACCGGGGCGTATTGAAAGCGGGCAGATCATGTGGAAGGGCAAGGATCTTCTGCGCGCTTCACAGTCTGAGCTGCGCAAGATCCGGGGCAAGGAGATTTCCATGATCTTCCAAGACCCCATGACCTCGCTCAACCCCGTGTACACCATTGGCAATCAGATCGAAGAGATGATCCGAACGCATCAAGCGGTGAGTAAAGCCAAAGCCAAAGCCAAGGCCATCGACATGCTCAAGCTGGTGGGCATCCCCCGAGCGGAACAGCGGGTCGACGACTATCCCCATCAGTTCTCCGGCGGTATGCGTCAGCGTGCCATGATTGCCATGGCATTGGCGTGCGAGCCGGAGTTGCTCATATGCGATGAGCCCACCACCGCCCTCGATGTCACCATCCAGGCCCAGGTACTCGAAGTCATAGAGAAGTCGGCCAACGAGCTGGGAGCCGCCATCATGCTCATCACCCACGACCTCGGCGTGGTGGCCGGTATGACGAATCGGGTATGCGTCATGTACGGCGGCCAAATAGTGGAACAGGGGGTGGTGGACGATGTGTTCTACGAGCCCCGCATGCCCTACACCTGGGGTCTGCTGGATTCCATCCCCAAGCTCGACGACGGTGGCCATCGTCGCCTCCAACCCATCAAGGGCTCGCCTCCCAACATGAGTCGCCCACCGGCCGGCTGTCGGTTTTCGCCGCGATGTTCATATGTGCAGGATCGATGCCTGCCGGCGGTACCCGAGTTGGTGGCGCTAAGTGATGCCGGAATTGGCCATATGGCCCGATGCGTGCGTCTGGAGGAACCGGGGTTTGCTCAGCGGTTCGTAGCCGCCGAGTCAACAGTGTCCGAGGTGGTGCCGTCGTGACCGAAATATTGGCCGCCCGGTCATCGTCGCCTACCCCGTCGCCTTTTCTTGGCGGCGGCTCGCAGCCGTTGCTCGAGATCCGCAACTTGGTGAAGTACTTCCCCATCACCCGCGGTTTGCTGAAGCGCACCGTGGGTCACGTGAAGGCGGTGGACGACGTCAGCTACTCCGTCATGCAGGGCGAAACATTTGGCTTGGTGGGGGAGTCGGGGTGTGGCAAGTCCACCACTGCCAAGTTGGTGTTGCGTCTCATCAACCCCACATCGGGGCAGATCTTTCTCGACGGCAAAGACATCACCTACCTCGATGGTGCCGGGTTGCGGGCCATGCGCAAGGACCTGCAGATTGTGTTCCAGGATCCGTACGCATCATTGAATCCGCGGATGACGGTTCGTCAAATTGTCAGTGAACCTATGATCGTCCAGGGTGTGGCCAAGTCCGAGGCCAATGCCCGGGTGGACGATCTGCTGCAATTGTGTGGCCTGGCCCGAGAGCATGCGGCTCGGTACCCACATGAATTTTCTGGCGGTCAACGTCAACGGGTAGGTGTGGCAAGGGCGCTGGCCAACAAGCCGAAGGTCATCTTCCTTGATGAGCCTGTATCGGCGCTCGACGTGTCTATCCAGGCCCAGATCGTGAACCTGCTCGAGGATCTGCAGGACGAGATGGGCCTCACCTACGTGTTCATCGCCCACGACCTGTCGGTGGTGTCGCACATCTCGGATCGCATCGGGGTCATGTACCTGGGCAAGATCGTGGAGCAGGGCACGCGAGAGCAGGTGTTCAGCCATCCGTCGCATCCCTATACCAAGGCGTTGATGTCGGCAGTGCCTACCCCGGACCCCAAGTTGGAGCGCTTGCGCAAGAAAGAGCGCATTGTGCTGGAGGGCGATCTGCCATCCGCCGCCGATCCACCCTCGGGGTGTCGGTTCCGTACCCGTTGTTGGAAAGCCACCGATCTGTGTGCGGCCGAGGAGCCGGCGTTGGTTGACCGTGGGCTAGGGCACCCAGTGGCCTGCCACTTCCCGGAGTAAATCCTCAAGTTGTCACTCTCCGTGGTCGAATAGTGGCTAATGAGAACGCACTGACAACGGGAATGGCACCTGCCGCTGGAGCGCGTCCGTCGGGGCCTACGCAGGGAACGTTCGACGATTCGCAGCAATGGACGTCGCGACCGTGGGCGGCTACGTGCATCTCCATCGCCGTACGGGTCATTCCCATTGCCGTGTCGGCGCTGGTGACGCTGATGGTGGCTCATCGGGTGTTGCCCCATCCTCATGGACTGTGGGTGGGGGCGTGGGTGCTTACGTTGCTGGTGGTGTCGCAGGCCACCGTGCGAATCACTGAGCGAGCCACCCGTCGTTTGGTGCCGTTGACAGCGCTGCTGCGTTTCAGCTTGGTGTTTCCCGACAAGGCCCCGTCGCGTTTTGCAGTGGCGTTGCGCTCGGGCCGTGTGGAGAAGATGCGACGCGAGAGCGATCACGCGGTGCTCCATGGGTTGCCCGAAGCTCCGTCCGAGGCTTTGGCTACTGCGTTGATGATGGTGACTTCGCTGAATCACCACGACCGGCGGACCAGAGGTCATTGTGATCGGGTGCGCGCTTTCTCCGAACTCATTGCTGTAGAGCTCGGACTTGATGAA
Organism: Acidimicrobiales bacterium; assembly: GCA_025358985.1. Classification (GTDB taxonomy): domain Bacteria; phylum Actinomycetota; class Acidimicrobiia; order Acidimicrobiales; family JANYDT01; genus JANYHQ01. The sequence goes on along the minus strand of JANYHQ010000094.1, from coordinate 1,281 downwards.
CCGTTCCGGGAGCGCCTTCGATGGGGTTCGTTGCTGCACGACATGGGCAAGCTCACCGTGCCAGTCGAGATTCTCAACAAGCCGGGAAAGCCCACGGCTGAGGAGTGGAAGGTATTGCAGTCGCATCCCATGAACGGTGAGGTGATGCTGGCGCCGTTGCGGGAGTGGTTGGGCGAGGCCATTCACGCCGCCGGGCAGCACCACGAACGCTGGGATGGCAACGGGTATCCGCAGGGTTTGAAGGGTGAAGAGATTTCGCTAAGCGCGCGTATTGTTGCGGTGGCCGATGCGTACGACGTGATGACGGCCACGCGTTCATACAAGAAGGCACTGCCGGCCGCTGCGGCGCGAATGGAACTCACCAAGAACGCCGGCTCGCAGTTCGATCCGGTGGTGGTGCGAGCGCTGTTGGCGGTGTCGGTGGGACGGATGACGGCGGCCGCCGCCGGTCCCTTAGGGGCGATGGTGAATCTTCCATTTCTCGGCTCCATCCTGTCGTCAGCAACCAGCGTTTCCGGTGCAGCGGCGAGTGGCGTTTCGGCGGTAGCCATGACTGCCATCTCGATGGGCACACCAGCCGTGGTGACGTGGATGGGCACGGGGGCCAGCGCTGCTGATCCAGTATCGGTGTCGGTGTCGGTGCCGATGGAGTTGGCCTTCTCCGATACGGGTGCAATTGTGTTGAACACAACCCCGCTTCACGATGACGGTGGGTCATTCGTGAGCGCTGCGACAACGGCACCTGTTACGCCCGTCGTGAGTTTTGGTGACGGGTTGGCCGTAGCGGTGCTGCCGGCGACCACGACATCCGTGGCGTTGCCATCAACCACGACGCTTCCTGTGGTGCGCGTGACGCCACCACATCCACGGATCACCGTCGTAGTGACAGTGGCGGTTACGACTCCTCCTGCGGTCGTGCCACCGATAGCCAATTTCGAGGTGCCAACGGTGGTGACCCCTACGACGCTGGCCGTGGTGGCGCCGGTGCCGATTCCAGTCATTGTCGTCGTCCCCGTTGCCACCGCCACCACCACGACCTCCTCCACCTCCACCACCACCACCGTGGCCGTCACCACCGTTCCCGCCACTACGGCGCCACCCACTACGGCGCCACCCACCACGGTGCCATCCACCAAGGTGGCCATTGTCAGCACCACCGTTCCCGGAGCACCGGCGGACACCACCCCTCCGCCGCCAATAGCCGAAACCCTTCCCAGCCTCCCACCCGTCCTCACGATCCCCAAGGGGAACGGGAACGGGAACAGGAACGGGAACGGGAAC
>JANYHQ010000088.1 GCA_025358985.1 Acidimicrobiales bacterium | reverse complement strand
CCACCCGGCGCGACTCGTGCTCCCACACCGGACGTATACCCAACAGCGCCAGCGCCTCGGCCACGTCGTCACCCTGGGTACGCATGATGGCCGTGCCCCACAGCACCAACCCCACCGTCTCCGGGTAGGTACCCTCTTCATCGAGGTGACGAGCCAGCACCGCATCGGCCAGCTTGGAGCCCACCTCCCAACTGAGCTCGGTAGGCAAGGCCTTGGGGTCCAACGAGTAGAAGTTGCGACCGGTGGGCAACACATGAGCGCCGCCGCGGGTGAGGGTGCCGCTGGGCCCGGCGGGTACATGACGACCATCCAGGCCAGCCAACAAGTTGGTGAGTTCGTCACCGGTTTGGCGCAACTTGGGCACCAACCATGAACACGTCCACTGCACCGTCGGCAGGTCGATGGAGTCCACCGTCCAGTCTCGTGCGGCGGCGGCTAGCAGCAGCGCGCGACAACTCGCCTCGATGGTGTCGAGGGCCGACGGATCGTCCACATCGAGACCGGCTGCATCCGCCACGGCTTGGCGCAGCGACGGTACCCGACCATGGGGCAACCGGGTGATGGCCAGTACCAGGTCGATAAGCATGTCGCCTTGGGGCACCTGGCCCAACGTATGCAGACCACCGCGAATTTGGGCGTCCTTGAGGCCGCACAGATAGCCGTCGACGTGGAGCAGCACATCATCGAATCGGTCGTCGTCGCCAGCAATATCGAGACCGAGGTCTCGGTCGATCGACGCTTCACTCAGGAGTGTCCAGATCTTGGCCCGCAACGCCGGCAACTTGGTGGGATCCAGTGATTGCAGCTGCGCATACTCGTCAAACATCTGCTCCAAACGAGCCAGTTCATCGTAGGTATCGGCGCGCGTCATGGGGGGCAAAAGATGGTCAATGACCACCGCATGGGCCCGCCGTTTGGCCTGGGTGCCCTCGCCCGGATCATTGACCACGAACGGATAGAACAACGGCACGTCACCGAGTGCAGCATCGGGCCAACAGCTGGCGGAGAGCGCCAGTGACTTGCCCGGTAACCATTCCAGGGTGCCGTGCTTGCCCAAGTGGATGATGGCATCGGCGTCCCACACTTCGTCCAACCACCGATAGAACCCCACATAGTGATGAGTGGGAGGCAAATTGGGGGAGTGATATACAGCAATAGGGTCGTCGCCGTAGCCACGCGGTGGCTGGATGGCAACCATCACATTGCCGAACTCGATACCGCTGAACACCAACGCCCCATTGTGCAACCGATGCGGGCCGGGAGCCTCACCCCAGGCCCCATTCAACTGCTCTTGGGCGTCAAGCGGCAGGGTGGAGAACCACGTCTTGTAACGCTCGCCATCAAGATGACCAACCGCTTTGGCCAATTGTTCATCAGACAGTGTCTCGGCGTCGTAGGTGAGACCGTCGGCCAGCGATCCCATGAGTTCGTCGCCGGTGGCCGGATGCGGGCCCACCGTGTAGCCGGCTGCCGACAGGGCCTGCAATAGGTGGATGGCCGACGCCGGCGTATCGAGACCAACGGCGTTGCCGAGGCGGCTGCGCTTGGTGGGGTAGGCGCTGAGCATGATGACGATTCGACGCGCCGATGCATCACGATTACGTAAGCGCGCATAGCGCATGGCCAACCCGGCCAAGCGGGCTACACGATCCGGGACAGTTCGATAAGCGCGCACACTGGTGCCCAGTTCGTCTCCGTCGTCCACCACTTCATTGAACGCGAACACTGGACCGATGATGCGCCCATCGAACTCGGGGATGGCGATGCCAGCGGTGGCGTCATACGGGCCGAGGCCGGCATCGGACTCCTCCCACTGCGCTCGTGACGTACCTGCCGACGGGGCCTGGATGATGGGGATGTCAAGGGCGGCCAACGCGGTGGAGTCCCACGCCTCACCGTCCAACCCACCGGCGGCGCCCACCGTGCCCGCTCCTGCGGCGATACCCCCGGCGGCCAACACCGTGGTGATGAGGACCTGGGCCCCGCAGCTTCGTACCAACTCCAGTACTTCTGCTGAGTCCGAGGAGCGCAGCGAGTAACACCAGATGGCCACGGCCTGGCCGCC
>JANYHQ010000074.1 GCA_025358985.1 Acidimicrobiales bacterium | reverse complement strand
CCGGCGTTGACGTCGGCCTGGGTCAGCACGCGGGTCGCAGTACAGGTGAACGAGGCGCCTGCAGCCAGCGTGGTGCCGGGGCAGCTGATGGCCGAAAGGCCGGCCAGCGGGTCGGTGACCGCCACGGTGTTCAGGGGGACCGATCCAATGTTGGTCACCAGGAACGAGTAGGTGACAGTGTCGCCCAGCGAAGCACCGGCGGGTGCCACGTCCGTGGTCACGGCCGCTGATTTACTCAACGAAAGTGCTAGTCGCACGGTGTCGGAGTCGCTTGCTGAGTTGTTCGTGTTGTTCGTGTCCGTGGAGCCGGCCGGAGCGGCAACGTTTGCCGTATTAGTAAGTGTGCTCAGCAACGTGGCCGTCGGGCTGACGGTTGCGGTGATCACGTATGTAGCCGATGTACCTGTTGGCAGGGTCACCGTGGTGGAAATGGAACTGCCCGATCCGCTCGCTGCACCACAACTGGCTCCGCTGCCCGCAGGTGTACAGGTCCAGCTGACACCGGTGAGAGCCGCCGGTACGTTGTCGGTAACCGTCGCAGCCGTGGCCGTCGATGGCCCTGCGTTGGCCACCACCACCGTGTACGACAGCAGTGTGCCGGGAACGGCGTCGACCAGACCGTCGGTCTTGGTTATCGACAGGTCCACGTTCGGGGTGACGTTGTCGGTGTCAGTGGCAGAGTTGTTGGCCGGTGTCGGATCGGGTGTACCTGCAGCTGGCGTAGCGGTTGCCGTGTTCACCAGCGTCCCCGAGCCAGCCGCAGTCGCCGGGTTCAGTGTTCCGGTCACCACAAATGTTGCGGTCCCACTCTTGGCAAGGCTCAACGTGGTGTTGATCGTGTTCCCTGATCCGGCTGCGGCCGTGCAGGTAGATCCAGCTGTGGCGGAACACGTCCAGGTCACCCCGGTGAGCGCCGCCGGAACGGTGTCTGCGAACCCCACGAGGCCGCCCGACGTGGACGGTCCGTTGTTCAACACGCTGACTGTGTAACTCACCGTGGTTCCGGGAACGGCGTTTGAGATGCCGTCGGACTTGCTGACCACCAGGTCAGCCTTGCGGTCGATGTCGTCAACATCCGTGGCTGAGTTGTTCGCGTTGTTGACATCGGTGACCCCGCTTGGCGGTGCCACGGTGACGGTATTCGACAGCGCAAAGACGCCGGCCGCAGTGGTCGGCAGGATCGGGGCAGTGACCACATACGTTGCGGTGTCGTTCACACCCAGGCTCACGGTGGTTGCCAAGTTTCCCGAGCCTGACGTTGCACCACAGGCGGCGGCCGCTGATTGGCCGATGACCGAACAGGTCCAAGTTGCGCCGCTGATGGCAGCCGGCAGGTTGTCGGTCACGGTGGCGTTCACCACAGACTGCGGGCCACTGTTGCTGACCAGGATCGTGTACGTGGTGGTGTTGCCAGCGGTCACCTGGGTGATGCCGTCGGTCTTGGTGACGCCGAGGTTTACCTGACGCGCCACCGGTGTCGTTGCGGAGCTGACAACGGGGCTGAGCACCTGCGCGGGGAGCGTCGCTCCCCGGTAGGTGATGGTGACCTGGTTGGTGAGCGTGGTGCCACCGGTAATTGCTGGGTCAACGGTGGCGCGGAGCTTGACCGTAGTGGCCGCCCCCGGCGACAACGTGCCACCGGCGACCGACGTGGCACCCACACCGAGGTAAAAGGTGCTCGTCGACGCCGTGAGCGGACCGCTCGCATTGCCGACATCGAGATCCGCGGACGAGTCGGTAACGGCGCCCACATAGCCCGGGCCGGAAACGACCGACATCGAGTTGGCGTTGTAAATCATCCCGGTGGGAAGTGGATCGACGAGCTTCAAATCGGTTGCAATGTCGTCACCGGTGTTGCTCATGGCGATCGTGTACTCCACGACATCGCCCGGTTCGAGGTTGCCGCCGTTGATGTCGTTGGCGGTTTTGACGGCCACGATCTTCGGCTGCGGCAGGTCGATGGCAACGGTGACCGCATCCAGGTAGTACGTGTCGCCGGTGGTGCCGAGGCGCAGACATCCTGACGTCGACCCATTGGTGAGGTAGTTGTTCGCCTGGATGATGTCTGCGTCGTAGCCCCACGTGATGGCGGGCGCTGGGTTGCGCGTGGTCACGTTGGCGGCGCCGATGGTGATGCTCGAATTGAACAGGTTGGTCGCCGGGTTCGCAGCATCGGCCAGTGCGGGCGGCGATCCGGCTGCGGATGAACAATTCGCCGCCGTGCCCGGCGTGAGGTTGGCGAAGTCGTTAATGATGCCCGGGTCGCCATCCTGGGCGACGATGCCGATCTTGGCGTTCACGTTGCCGACTGCCGGCGTGATGAACGGCCCTAGGATTACGTCAGTACTGGAAGCCACCGTTGCGCCGAAGACCCGCTCAAAACCGTTGTAAACATTGAGGTGGCGTAGTGGTTGCAACGGATTCGAGTAGGCCACCACCAGTGTCCATCCGGCCCAATCACCGAGGCCCGATGCACCAGTGCCGGACTGGATGTTTGCGGCGCGGTACGTACCAGCACCGCCACCGGGCACTGCTTGCACCATGGTCGTTACATCGAGATAGGAGTGGTACACCGGTGCGGTAGCGCTCGAGTTGGTGTCGACGTCGGTGCTCGTTGCGGCGAGCTGCTTGT
>JANYHQ010000060.1 GCA_025358985.1 Acidimicrobiales bacterium | reverse complement strand
ACCGACGGTCGCCAACCTCCCCGTGATGGATCCACGGTGCTGGATGCTCACGGATCAATGCTGGGCCGGGTCAGTAGCGGCAACTTCTCTCCGGGATTGGGTCACGGCATTGCGTTGGCGTTTCTCACCACGCCCGACGGTCACATGCTCGAACCGGGCACGTCGGTCACGGTCGACGTACGGGGCCGCCTCTTGGCCGGTGAGGTGTCGGCCGTGCCCTTCCTACGGCGGGGCCTCGCCCAGGGGTAGCCCGGGCAAATGCCATGACATCACGGCATGGCCGCCGGGGCCTGATAGTGCTGCGTGGGTCGCTGTTGGCAGGCTCATTGCTAGTGGTAGGAGGCGCCGCCTTACCGTGGTTCACCGTCGGTGGCCGTACCCGATCAGCGTTTGCCATTGCCCGATCGGCGCAGTTGCTGAATCTGGTGGACACTCCAATTCGGCGGGCGGCCGTGGTGGTGCTGTTCTGTACCCCGATGCTGGCTTCGGCGGTTCTGATAGCGGTGTCAATGGGAACCCGTCGGGTGGCCGCCTCGTTGGGTGGCACGCTGGGGGTCGTTGGCCTGGGAACCGGAGCACTTGGCTTGAGCGTCTCAGGTACTGATCGATTCGGGCCGATGATCACCTCCGTAGGTGGCGCATTGGCCACCGTTACGGCGATATGGCTGGTGTGGCGAGGAACGTCTCGTTGGCCGGGCACCCACAAAGGAGCATCGAGTACATGACCACCGACCCCACGTCCACGGACTTCTCGGCCTCGGCCGAGCCCGTGGTGTCAGCTTCGTTGCCGGGCCCGACCCCGCCATCGGCCAAGCGGTCCAAGGTGGCGATGGGGGGTGTCGCCCTGGGGGTGCTGGGGCTCATCGGTGGTGGGATATTCGCCGCTCAAACCCTGGCCGGTCCATCGAGTAACACGCCGTCAGAGGCCGTGCAACAGATGACGAAGGCAGTGGCGGCCGGAGATGTCATTGCCGCCATGGAATCACTGGCCCCGGGGGAGCGTGATGTGTTGCTGCAATCCGGTGTTCCGCTGCTCGAGCAACTCAAGCGCCTCGACGTGTTGAAGTCTGACCTCGACCTCAAAGCGGTGAAGGGAGCCAGCATCAGCTTCGCCGGGCAGACGTATACCGAGGCGCCGGTGCGAGACGACATCGTCACGGTCAACGTCAAGGCTGGCACCTATCGACTCAACGTAGACATGCAAAATCTCCCAATCGGTGGTTGGCTGCGTAAGACCATGGGACAAGATGCCCAACGTAAGACCACGGTGTCCGAGGAGGGTGCTCTCGGGGGCAAGGGAGCTTCACTGACCACCATCAAGAGTGGTGATCGTTGGTATGTGAGCTTACTGTATACGGCGGCCGAGCAGGTTCGTTCCAATACAGGAATGGCTATGCCGGCGCTGGCTGATCGCATTCCTGCCAACGGTGCCGACAGCGCCGAGGGTGCCGTGAAGGCAATGTTGGATGCCGCCGCTGGTCTCAATGGCCGACGTTTGGTGGAGTTGATGCCGCCCGATGAGTTGAGTGTGCTGCATGATTACTCGCCACTGTTCTTGGCCGATGCTGAGAAGGCAGCCGTTTCCGCTCGGGCCCAGTACAGCCTCACATTCCCCAACCTCGGCATGAAGACACAGGGCAGTGGTGACACAGCACGCGTGTCCATCACTCGGTGGTCGGCCGACCTCCGGTTGAAATCAGTGGATGGCCCCGAGACCAAGGTGCTCCTGGACGGGGATTGCATCACGGCCACGCTCAATGGCGAAACGAAGCAACGTTGCGGTAAAGACGCCGCCAAACTGCTGTCAGATTTCGGAGTGTTGGATCCGGGTGCCCAGCTGGACAAGATGGGTGTTCAGTTCAGTGCTTCGTTGTCCAAGTCATCCGAGGCCGGGTCAGTCACCGTGGTGAAGCGCGATGGCAAGTGGTACGTGAGCCCGGAGCGATCGGCTCTGGACGCTTTCACGGATCGACTGGCCAAGGTCACCAAGGGCGACATCGACAAGCTGAAGCAGCAGTACACCACCCTGCTCGACAGTGTCGTCGGCGGTGTGCCTCCTACACTCGATTAGTCGAACAGATCAGGCTGCTCCCGAGTGATACGTGAATACAGCGGCTGGAAGTTGAACCATCCGGCCGTATGCGTGCCTACCTGCGAACAGGTCAACTGAGCCATTTCGGCGTCGATGAGGATGGGTGTGCCCGCTGCTTCAGCCATGAGCTGGGTTTGACAGCTGCGGTCCATGGTGATGAACCACCACGCCGCCTCGTCCACGCTATGGCCCACGGTGAGGTTGCCGTGGTTACGCAGAATGGCTGCCTTGTTCTCGCCCAGGGCGTAGGCGATGCGCTTGCCTTCCTCGGTGTCGAGCACCACCCCCGTGTAGTCATCGAACAGTGCATGGTCGCCAAAAAAGGCGCAGACATCCTGGGTGATGGGGTCGAGGAGCCGGCCCAGGGTTGACCATGTCTTGCCATATGGGGAGTGCGCATGGGCGGCGGCCACGACGTCGGGGCGGGCCGCATGGACTTGGGAATGGATGGCGAAAGCGGCCTGATTCACCGGCTGGGTGCCTTCCACCACCTTCCCGTCGTGGCTCACCAACAACAAATCGCTGACCCGGATGTGTCCGAAGTGCATACCGAAGGGGTTCACCCAGAAATGATCGGTGAGCTCTGGATCTCGGGCGGTGATGTGGCCGGCCACCCCTTCGTCGAACCCGAATTTGGAAAACAACCGCAGGGCTGCCGCCAAGCGTTGTTTGCGGTGGAGCCGCTCGTCTTCGATGCTCAACTGGGGCGGGGCCGGAAATCGGGCCTGGCCTCCACCCATGAACTTGGCCAGCGTGTCGTCGGGTGCCAGCGTGTCGTCGGATGAATTGGTCATGATGACCTCCCTCGAGTTGGGTAACTCAGCTCAGTGTACGGCGGACCGGACCATCATCACCATGTTGCCAACACCGCATCGGCCAACGCGGGCCAGGCGGCGATGGCCCAGGGGCCAAAGTCTCGGTCCGACAGTGAACACAAGGCCACCATGCGCTGGGGATCCACCCACAAGAATCCACCGGCCTGACCGAAATGGCCGAAGGTGGTAGGCGAGTTCAGTGACCCTGTCCAATGGGGGGATTTGTGCCCACGGATCTCGAACCCAAGACCCCACGGATTGGGATCCTGGTGACCGAAGCCGGGCAGTACCCCGGCCAGGTGGGGCAGCCACGGCCGGGTGGCAACAGCCAGGGTGGCGGCGCTCACCAACGCTGGCACCAACAATTGATGGGCCAGCCGGCCCAGGTCGCCCACCGTTGATTGTGCGCCGGTCGCCGCCCGGCCATCGAGGCTGGTTCGCGACATCCCCAACGGATTCAGGACTGCTTCTCCGCGGTACTCGCCAAAAGCAATACCACTGCGTTCACCCAGGTGAGCGGCCGCCATCTCGAACCCTGCGTTGGAGTAGATGCGCCGCAGCCCGGGTGCCATAACGCTGATGGGCTCGTCCCGGGACACACCGCCCGAGTGCGACATGAGATTGGCCAGCATGATCCCCGGTGTCACCAGATCAGTCCACGACACGGTCCCTTCCTCCACAGCCACCAGCATGGTCAACGCCGTGACCAGCTTCGTGACGGATGCCAGGGGAAACACATGACCCAGGTCACCGTGGGAGGCCACCAGGCCATTGGCGTCCACCACTGCCACTGCACTCGTGTCCACGGGCCAGTCGTCGATCGTGAGAAGGGCGTTGTGGATCGCCGCCCGGTTCGCCATGGCGGTTATTTTGCGGGTCGCAAATCCACCCGCAGCACCAACACCCCGTCTTCCAGAGTGCCCACGGCGTCACCGATGATGGCGAAGTCCATGAAATCGGTTTGGGCCCGTTCGGTGATGCGCTTGCGCTCAGCCCCCTCCACCGGAGGCATAGGCCGGCTTTTCACCGCTTTGGCTCGCTCCTGAAATCGTAGGAGCATGGCGTCGATGTCGAGTGTTTCGCTCACCCCCTGAAGCTACCCGGACGAGCCGATGTGCCGGTGTGACATACGTCCTGACGCTGAGCTGCCCAGTTGGCACCGGTTGGTACCGAAGCGGGAGTACCATGCTTGTTCGCACCAGACGAGTACACACGTAGATGTTGGGAGCCGCAGGTGAAGAAGGGACGGCATCGGCGCTTCGAAGAGGCTAGGGCCTTGAAGCGCTCATCGGAGACGTTCACGGACCCCTGCGTGGAGTGCGGTGCACCCGCCGATGAGGCCTGTGCCTCATGGTGTCTTGCCCGAGTCCTCGATGACGAGGATGAGG
>JANYHQ010000050.1 GCA_025358985.1 Acidimicrobiales bacterium | reverse complement strand
GTCCAATGCGGGGTAAAAACCGGTAAAAATTCTGACGCGAACGGATCATCAGGTCCTTGGTCGCTCAGCGCCTCCACTTTGGCGTCGAACAAGTGCTGCCAACTCGTGCGCGGGCAAGGGGCGGGCGAAGAGGTACCCCTGACCAAACTCGCAGCCAATCACTCCACGATGAGCAACGATTCCTCGGCCACCGGTACAAATTCGCTCGGGGCCAACAATCCGTGACCGGGCCGATTCCAGCGCACCAACGCCTCAACTCCCCAACACGTATCGGAGCTGAGATCCATGATTGGCTGGTAGTGCAGGGTGAGTTCGCCGTTGGCAATGCCGTGACGAAGGTCGCGTTCCCATTCGCCGCGCTCGTCGATCCAACGCTGCAAATCAGCATCGAACAACACCACTCGCGAACGTCCCCGAGCCGTGGCCTCATAGACGGCCACATCAGCCTCGCTGAGCTCTACAGGTCTCTCAGCCACGAGACGATTGCATCGGTCACGGCCGGTGACCACACATGACCGCCGACATGGCTAACAAGGGCGACCTCGGCGCCTCGAGCCGTCATCCACCGGGCCGCCATTTGGCTCAGAAACGGGTCGACCACCTCATCGTCATCCCCGTAGACACAGAGCACCGGAGCGGTCACCGAGTTCGAGGGTCGCGGGTCGGGCAGGAATCCCGAGATCAGTACCACCGCAACCACCTCCGCGAGGTGAGCCACCATTGTGGCCATGGCTGCCCCCTGGGAGAAGCCGATGACCACCACAGAGCCGGGCCGTCCATTAGCCGCGTGCTGCACCGTGTGGGTGGCACCGGCGGTGGTCGACGCCGAGGGCCCGGTATCGGGCATATGCCACCATCCGATTGCTGCGTCTCCGGATGCGGAAACAACGCTTGGCGCTGCCGTGATGACCGAACCGGTGAATGCGGTTATCAATGGACTCACCAGAGGACCGTAGGACACTGCTGAACCACCATGGCCTGGAAACACGACGATGGAACGAAACCCGTAATCGATGTCAGACATGGCACACCAGTATCAACCTCCTTGACTGAAGGTCCAGTCCCGGGCAGGGTCTGGGGGCCATGGCCGATGACTCCCCCTCCGTTCCACCGTTTGTCTCCTCGCATCCAGAGACTATGGCCATTACTGCGGGGCGGGCCGACAATGATGCAGCACTGGCTCCGGTGGTATGGACCAGTACGGCGTTCGAAACTCCATCATTCGCAGCCGCCGCCCGCATGGCCCACTCGCCTGCGCCCAAGCGTTTCTACGGCCGATTCGGAAACCCCGGAGTGGCGGCATTCGAGGACGCCATTGCCCAGTTGGAAGGGGCCGAGGGGGCACGGGCCTTCAGCTCCGGGATGGGCGCGGTGTTTGCCTGCGTGTTCACCATGTGCTCGCCGGGGAGTCACATCGTGGCCCAACACCAGTTGTACGGCGGCACGAACTCCCTACTCACCGGGCTGTGTCCGCGTTTCGGAATCGACGTGACCTTCGTGGATGGCACCAAACCGGGAGCATTTGCCGAGGCCGTGCGGCCCGGCAAAACGATGCTGGTATTCGCCGAGACTCCAGCCAATCCGTGGGTGGAGGTGGTGGACCTGGACGAATTGGGTCAATTGGCACCGTTCACGGTGGTGGACTCCACGCTGGCCACCCCCCTTGGTCAGCAGCCGCTGGCTCACGGGGTGAACCTGGTGCTGCACTCAGCCACCAAAGCAATCGCCGGACACAACGACGCCACCCTGGGTGTGGTGGCCGGTGAACAGGATTTGATCGATTGGATCTGGGGGTTCTCGGTACTCCAAGGAGCCAATGCGTCTCCATACGATGCCAACAACGGCTTGCGGGGACTACGCAGCCTCGGTCCTCGGTTCCGTCAACAAACGGATACCGCCATTGCCGTGGCCACGTGGCTGGAGGCTCGAGAGGATGTCACCAGGGTGGCTCATCCGGGGCTGGCGTCTCACCCGCAAGCGGCATTGGCCGCCCGTCAGATGAGGCTCACGGGCGGGGTGTTGGCTTGTGAGCTGCGTGGCGGGGCAGACGCTGGACGCCGGTTCGTGGACTCCGTACGGCTATGCCGGCAGGCCACGTCGCTGGGTGGACCGGAGACATTGGTGACCCATCCCGCATCCACCACCCACGCCGGCATGACCGATGAAGAGATGGCCGAAGCGGGCATTACACCGGGCACCATCCGTGTCTCCGCTGGCTTGGAGCACGCCGATGACATTATCGCCGACCTCGCCGCCGCCCTCAGTGCCTGAGCATCACCGCCTGAGCGTCACACCGGCCAGGTACCCCATATGGCGCCGGGTTTGCGGAACACCAGACCGATAGGAGGGGTGGACCGCGCGACATCCCAGTGCAACCCGGGAATGGCCAGCACGGCGGTGAGGGCTGACCGGGTTTCCATGCGCGCCAGATGACTTCCCAGGCACGTATGCGGGCCCTGAGCGAAGGCCAGATGCCGACGTACGTTGGCCCGAGTGGGGTTAAATGTATCCGGGCGGTCGAACATCTCGGGATCACGATTGGCGGCAGCCAACGACACCACCACCAAATCACCAGCGCGCATATTGACTCCTCGTACGGTCACATCGTGGGTGACATAGCGGTCAACCTCCGCCGCGGCGGGCTCCATACGTAGTGACTCGTCGATCACTGCGTCGATGAGTTCGGGACGGGTGCGCACCATTGCCAACACATCCTTGGTGCGTAGCAAGTGATGGAGCACGTTGGCCACCATGCCCTCCGTGGTTTCGATACCGCCGAAGAGCAACACCGCAGTATTGGAGAGCGTCTCGTCCAGGGAGAGTTGGGAGGCGGCACCGTTGATGACCATTGCGATGGCTCCCGCCAGACTGGCGTAAGCAGCGCGGCCCGAAGCTGACAGCGCAGCACCCGCAGTGATCTCGGACACGGCATCGACGATGGCTTCGTACC
>JANYHQ010000044.1 GCA_025358985.1 Acidimicrobiales bacterium | reverse complement strand
TGCATGCCCAGATCCTGACAACGCCGGTCCGAAGATCGCAGTTCTTAGCGACCGCAACGGTGACGGGCGCAACGATGTCTGCTTCCAGTCCGGGTACCAGATGAAGGGGATGGTGGGTGACCTCGAGTTTCACGCTCGGCTGAACAACAACACCGCCACCGCCGGAACCCAGTACGTCACGTGGTGCTCGGACAGCAATCGCAACGGGTGCGGCGATGAGTGGAACAAATCGAGCATCCGCATCGACTGGAGCGCCGACGGCACCGCCACCTATAGTGAAGGTGGCTATCGTGACGGTGGTTACAGCGATGGCGGTTATAGCGACGGCGGGTATTCAGGTCGCACCGACGGCTACCGGTAGCCGACGAGGTACGGTTCAGAAGGAGTCGCATGATCGAGCGGTTGAACGCTTCGGGTATCGGGTAGTTGCGGCTGATGCGTGACTTGCGGAGCCCCATGCGCCAGCGGGGGGGTCAAGGCGAGGAGATGGACGACGTTGCATTGCGCCGAGTCGTGCAACGCGCCGTTCAAGCCGATCCCGATGCATGGGAACATCTATACCGGCGTTCCTACACCCGCCTCTTCGTGTATGCCAGACGCCGCTTACCGACAGCCACTGCGGCAGACGACGCGGTGGCAGAAACGATGCTCCGAGCGCTCGATCGAATCTCTACATTCACGTGGCGCGGCGCCGGATTCGATTCCTGGCTCTATGGCATCCTGCGCAACGTTGTCTTCGAACTGTTGCGTCAGAACATGCCCACCAAATCGGCAGTGTTCGACCCGGAACACGAGGGCGACGGCGCTACCGGGCCTCTCGAAGCGTTGGTGAAACGGGACCAACTCGCCGAGGTCAGGGCGGCGTTCGGGCAGTTGTCGTCCGACGACCAAGAGATTCTCGAAATGCGAGTGGTGGCTGGATTGAGTGCGGCAGGCGTGGCCGAGGCCACTGGAAGCACCGCTGGTGCAGTTCGCATGGCTCAGTCGCGAGCCCTTCACCGTTTACGAGTCCACTACGAGGCGGTGCAAGGTGACAACTGATGACGAGCTCCTTGAACTTCTTACAACCGCTCTCGACCCTGAGCCCCGTGAGCCACCAGCGCAACTGATTAGCGCGCTGCGGGACGCCGCAACGGCCGATCTTGCTGCTCAAAGAAAGGTCGAGTTTGCGGACGCCAGCACCGTCCGACGAAGTCGGATGCGCCGGTCTGCCCCCTTCGTTGCGGTTGCGGCTACGGCGGCCGCTTTCCTGCTCGGGGGGGCGCTCCAGAACCAGATCGATTCGAAACGCAACCTGCTTGCCGATGGCGTTGTCGAGTTTCGAACTGTGCTTTCCATCCCCGGTCGTAAGAGCACCGCAGCTGTCACCGGTATTCGCACCGGGATCGGACGGGTCGTACAATTGCGCACCGACGCCCTGCCGATATTGCCCAAAGGCCAATTCTACGAGCTGTGGTTCGTGGGTCCAGGCGACATCCCCGGTAGCCCGAACCGCATCTCTGCAGGAACGTTCCACCCAGACGAGGATGGCCGATCCGACGTCGACCTCACGGCAGCTGTCAACCCGGCTCTCTACCCACGAATCGGGATTACCGCAGAGCCGAAAGACGGCGACCCGTCCCCTCGAGGCCCCGATGTCCTCCAGGGCGCCATCACTATCCAGAACCGATGACGCGGTTGGCTTTAAGTGGGGTCCCGCACATGGGATCGTCCGTCCATCTGCTACCACCGCCCGGAATATCGGCTCGATCTCAGACCAGTCCAATTCGGTGGCAGTTCGAATGGACAGCACGGCCTACGACACCGCCACTATTGCGTGAATCGCCAGCGCAGTGTCTTGCCAACCACCCACCGAAATCGTATCGATCCCGGTGGATTTCACCGGATAGTCATTGCCGCCCTCATCCAACTGATCCCCGAAGAACAGGATGTCGTCACTGCTGAAGCCCACCAGGGCCATCAGCTTGTTCATGCCGTACGCCTTGTCGATACCAGTGTTGGTGACATCCACCGAGGTGGTGCCGCCAATATGAACTTCAAAGTCAGGCAATTGTTGTGCAGCGAAGTCGCGTAGCAACCGCTTCTTGGCGCCGTCCGGATCCCATGCGTACTTATTTTCTGCAGGTGCATCTTGGCCCAGCGCCGAGTATGTCACCTGCGTGCCCCGATCTTCGATGATCGGACCCCACGGCTTGGATTCCCAATAGCCGAGGGTCTTTGCCCCGCTGGTGAGGACCTCGATGATGCGGGTACGGGCCTCGGGCGCCAAGTCTTCGGAGTACTGCTGTACCCATTCACGGCTGCGGGCGTCGTATCGAAGGTACTTCGTGCCGCTGGTGGGCATGATGTGCAATCGAGACAATTGCTCAGGGTTCGCATTGAGGCGTTCGATGAGTTGCACCTTGAACTGCTCGAACGCGCCGCCAGAAATCACACATACCTCGTAGGGCGTGAGCAGGTCACGTAAGAGTTCGGCCATCGAGTCCAAAATCGGTGACTTCGTCACCGCCAACGTGCCGTCGAGATCAAAGGCAATCATTCGCCGCCTCATAGAGCACCTGCCGTGCCGGTCGCCTCAATCAAGATTTCACTCCTCATTGCGTAAGGATCGGGCCGAAGCGCTCTGGTTGGCCTTCGCTATAGCGTCCACCAATTGCGCTTTGGTCATCTTCGATCGACCCTTGATCTCAAGCCGTTTGGCCACGTCGACAAGGTGCGCTTTGCTGGCGTACGCATCAACGCCTTCTGCCGTCGCCGTTTTGCTGTGGAGTGCAGCCCGGCCCCGTTTGGCATCTTGGTCGTCACTCGGGCCCTTCGTTTCCTTGGCCTCCCAGTGATCGCCTACCTTTTCGAACGAGTGTTTGAGTGAGCCGAAGGCAATGCGGTGCGCAGCCTCGCCATCGCCGTGTACCTCCTCAGCTGACTCCAGCGTGTGCATGTACGTGCTCTGTGCTTTCTCCGAGGACCGCTTGAGTGTGGAGGGCAGCCGTTCCTTTTCCGTCTTGTTCAGTACCATCTTCAACTCCTTGTCACTCGGCTCCGGTATGGCTCGGTTGTCGTGAGCAATACATACCCAGTGATCGGTAGAACTAAGCAACCACTACGCCGCGTAATTTCGCAGGAACCGAAGGGCTGTTTCGGCGGCGGGGCCGTTGGTGATGAGCCCAGATTCGTTGCTGTGCATTCGTTGGGCGCCCACCCGGCAGAAGGCACCCATCGATCCCGAGATCACGGCTGGTGCGTCGATCGGGCCATAGTTCGTCGTAGTTCCGCTGGGAGCTATCAGCGTGCATCGGATTGGTTGGAAGGGCAGCCCGGCCAGCTTCAAGGCGTATGGGAGCGTGGCATGGCCCAACCAGGCAATGTGGCGGAGGCGGTCCGTGTCTGGGTAGTTGATGCCGAGTGGTCCGGTGACGTCGAGCATGTGGGCCCAGTGTTCGGCCAGTCGGGTGGTGGCCAGTGTTTGTGGCTTCAGCGGAGCAGCCGCCCACCTGACCGTCAACCTTGGGTCGGCAGTGGCCAGTGCCGCTACCGATGAACCGTGGGCAGCCTTCCAGCGATCGAAGGTCTGCATCGGCGTCATCGAGGCCGAGCGCACTTGCGCGTTCATTTGGTGGTCGAGGGACCCGTCGTGGGTGGCCCACGTTGACGTTGGCGTTGCGAGCGTGGTGACGACGCCTTCCTCCGTTTGTGCCAGGTGCACGATGGTGTCGGCCATCGACCATCCGGGTGCGGCCGATGGGGCACCCCACTGATCGTTGGTGAGTCCGTCCAGGATTGCTTCGATCCGGGCGTACTCAGCGACAAGATCGAGCAGAACGCGGTCAATGGGTGTTGAGTTGATCATGTCCAGACCTTTCGTGGTGTCTTCGGGTTGGCGGTGCGAGCGAGATGCTTGTGAATAGCTCAGGATGTCGCTGGCGCAGGCGGGATCAGCACACCATATGGTGTCGAGCATGCCATCAAGCTTCGCCGTGATGTCTGCACACTCCGCGCTTGCGGACGTGTGGTCGATGCTCGGCGGTCCTGCTGCTGCGCTTGGCGGTGTGATGCTCACGGGTGAGGCGGTGTTGGCCGGTCCGTTCCCCATCGCCGCGGCAGCGGCGGCAACGCTTGGCGCAGCGCACCTCGCCGCCGCCGAGTACGGGCGGGCGCGTGGCCTGGACATCGGGGAGGTTCACCTCACCCTGCGCGAAGCGGCGACTGCGTTCCGAAGCGAGCGATACCTCGAAGTCGACGGTGCCCCTCCGGTGGACCCGTGGTCACCGCTGTCCGGCTACTACGAGGCCAACGACGGCTGGGTGCAACTGCACGCCAATTACGACCACCACCGCGACGCAGTCCTGCGCATCACGGGTACCGAAGCCGACCGCCCGTCGGTAGCGGCCGTGCTGCGCCGTCGGAGCCGCTTCGGGGTGGAGGACGACGTGTTGGCGGCGGGCGGATGCGCGTTTGCGCTCCGCAGCCACGACGAGTGGGAAGCGACCGCGCAGGCCGCCGCGCTGGCGGCGATTGGGTTGGTGACCATCACGCCGCACTCCGTAGGCCGTGGCGCGCCGGCGAGGGTCGTACCCGCCGCAGGCCGGCCACTTGACGGCGTACGGGTGCTCGATCTCACTCACGTCATCGCTGGGCCAACTGCGGGTCGCACACTTGCCGCCTATGGCGCGTCTGTCACGAGGGTGAGCGCTTCGCACCTTCCGACGATCGCCGCCCTCGATGTCGACACCGGGTTCGGTAAGACTTGGCGCGCTTTCGACCTCCTGACCGCTGCTGATCGAAACGCATTCCTGGCGCTGGTGGCTGAGAGCGACGTGGTGCTCCAAGGGTTTCGACCGGGTGCTTTCGACGCCCTCGGGGTAGGGCCGGACAACCTGTTCGCGGCACATCCTGGCCTTGTGGTGGTCACGCTTTCGGCGTGGTCGCACGTCGGACCGTGGGCGGACCGTCGCGGCTTCGACAGCCTCGTCCAGACGGCGACGGGGATCGCCCATGAGGGCGGACGCGCACGCTCGATGTCGTCACCGGTGCCCCTTCCTGCCCAGGCCCTCGACCATGCGACCGGGTATCTCATGGCCGCTGCGGCCATACGTGCGCTTACTGATCGCCATTTGCTGGGTCACGGAGCACACGTGCAGTGTGCGCTGGCAGGCACGGGTGCGTGGCTCTGGTCGCTGCGGCGGACGCCGGTGGAGGTACCGGACCTCACGATCGGCGACGTTGGCGACTTACGGATCGTCACTGACACTCCGTACGGACAGGTGCGTCACTTGGGGACAGTGGGCTCTATCGAAGGCGTCC
>JANYHQ010000036.1 GCA_025358985.1 Acidimicrobiales bacterium | reverse complement strand
GCCCAGATGAGTCGCACCACCCGAGCTCGATGGGGTCTATACGGTTCCAACAGTTCCACCATCCGTTCGTCGGTACCCCGGGCTTCGCCCGCCAATGCCCACGACACCAAGTTCTTCAGGTGGTAATCGCCTACGGATACTGCGTCGGTGTCACCCAGAGCCACCACCCCCACCTCATTTGCGGTCCACTCACCCAGCCCTGGTAATGCGCGCAGTCGTGCGTAGGCATCAACCATCGACATGGTCGATGCCTCTTCCAGACGATGTGCATATCCGGCAGCGCGCCTGATGGAATCCGAGCGTTTGCGTTCCACATTGGCGGCATGGAACACGTGCGATGGTGTACCGGCCACCATGGCGGGAGCGGGCGGAAGCAACAATGCCGGTCCGCCGGGGGCAGTTGGCGCTGGTGTCGACAAGGCCCGTTGCAGCGCGGCATAGGAGGCGCGGGCCTCGGTGCCGGTGACCTTTTGTTCGAGGATCACTGGCAGCATCACTTCCCATACGGCCTGCGTACACGTGAACCGCAAACCCGGGTTGAGTCGATGTGCTCGGTCCAAGAAGTCGTGATGTGCCACGAAGTCCGTATGGTCGTCATTACCGCCGATGAGTACGGGGGCATGATCAAGTGCCCATAGAGCGCCGTTACCCCAGGCACGTACGGTGATCTCGTCGCCGCGCTGGAACAGATGCTGGGTACACGGACCTTGGGGGGTGATGGTGGCCCGCCAAACCCCCTCACCCGGTGTCTTCCCAATACGGATGGTCTTATCGCGTGCGCCCCTCGACAGGACTCGAAGGGTTTGTAACAGATCGGTGGGGTGCGGGGGCCGGAAGGTCCGCTCCAGCGGGTCGGACACGGATCAGATCACGCCAGTAGGCCGGTGCCTCGAAGATGGCCCGTGTCGTTGAGGCTGGCGATGCTGCGCTCTCCACTGGATGCGGCCACCACTCGATTGATGCTGGTGTAGCTCGGGTGGAAGAAACCCACGCTTTGACCCAACCCCAAGATGTGGGAGGCGTATGCATTGATCACTCCACCGTGACATACCACCGCCACCGTTTGACCCCTATGTGCACTGATGATGCGTTCGATGGCGTCGACCACTGTCTTGTGGAACAGGTCCGGATCGGATGGGCCGGATAGTTCCCCTCGCAGGAACGCTTCCCAGGTTCCGTCCTTGGCCGCCTTCATCTCTTCCATGGGGATGTACGCCGCGCTGTCTCGATCCCACTCAGCCACGTCGGGCTCAGTGACGATGGGGAGATCGAGCCCGTGTGCCACCGGGAGAGCCGTCTGTTGCGCCCTGCGCATGGGGCTGGCGTACAGCGCATCGATACGCTCCGCCGCCAGCCAGTCGGCCAGGCGTAACGCCTGGGCGTGACCATTGGGGGCAAGCTCAGGGTCGGCGGCGGAGCCATCAGAATTTTCTACACGCTGCGGCAGACCGTGACGGATGATGAGCAGTTCCATGACGTGGTGATGCTACTGGGCGGCGTGGGTGAGAGCCTCTTCCCAGGAAGCACCGGTGGCCAACAGGTTGCGGTACGACATCAACTGGCGGACTCGCGAGATACCCAGTGCACCTATCAACTGGTTGTCTCGGCGGTAGAGAGCAACCAGTTTGCCGGACTCCATGGATCCGTCCACCACAACCACCTCCTGGTGTCCGGTGGACCGACCTAGGAACTGGATCTTGATGTCGTACTGATCGCTCCAAAAATACGGCACCGGGGCAAATGGCATTAAGGAGCTGGAGTCGCCGTTGAGATCTGCCAGCAGCGTGGTGGCGGCGTGCTCGGCCATCTCGGCGGCGTTGGTCCAGTGTTCAATCCGCATTTCTTCTCCAAAGAGCGTATTGGTCCAACGGGCCACGTCACCAGCGGCCACGATGCCCTTCAGGGTGCCCGCACCGGAACCCCGCACCCTGCAGAACGCGTCGCACAGCACACCGTCGCCTACCGCCACGTCGGAGTCCTGCAGCCATTCGGTGTTGGGAACAGCACCCACACCTACCACCACCACGTCGGCCTGAATACGCTCCCTGCCGGCCAGGATCACCCCGTTTGCGTCGATCTCATCCACTTGCACCCCCACCCGCAGTGGTACTCCGTGACGGGCATGGACGGTGGCGCAATATGTGCCCATGGTGGCACCCAGTTGGCGCTCCAACGGCACCGGTGCGGCCTCCAGAACGGTCACATGACATCCCAACGAATGAGCAGTGGCGGCCACCTCAGCCCCAATGAATCCGGCCCCCACCACCACCACTCGAGCCCCCGCTACCAGTGCCGCTTGCAGTCGGAGGCAATCATCGAGGGTACGCACCACGTAGACGTTGGGTAGGTGATCGGTGTGGTTGAGGTGCCGGGCCCGCGATCCGGTGGCAATCACCAATGCGTCGAAGCCGACCCGCTCATCTCTATCGAGGGTGATCTCAGCAGCGTCCACGTCAAGCGAACAGGCTCGTCGTCCCAGCATCATGGTGACGTCAAGCACGGACGCGTAATCATCGCCGTCGGGGTGTAGCCGTACCTGATCGGCGGTGCGCTTACCGGACAGCAACGTCTTGGACAGTGGAGGACGGTCGTATGGCTGGTGGGCCTCGTCACCGATGAGCGTGATGCGGCCGTCAAAGCCCTGGTGACGCAGCGCTTCTACCGCTCGCGTCCCAGCCAATGAAGCCCCCACTACAACAACGTGGGAATCACCAACGGACATGGTGGTCTTCAGCCGATGCTGATGGCCTGGGTTGGGCAAGCCCGAACCGCCGCTTCCAGGACCGCCCGCTGGTCTTCGCCCGGCTCTTCTTGGAGGACATACAGAAACCCGTCGTCACGTACCTCAAACAGCTCGGGTGCCGCACTCATACACAGTGCATTGCTCTGGCAACGGTCAAAGTCGACGACGATCTTCACAGCGACCTCCATAGGTGTTCGGTAAACGACAACCAGCGTTGTAGCACCATCTCTCACAGACCCTTGGCGGCCACCGGGTTGAGCATGATGATTTCTGGACGCCCAGCCAAGAGACCTTTGAGTTTGGGACCTGATGCCGCCATGGCCTCGCTGGTGCCGTGTGCTTTCAACGAGTCCTTGTCCGTATAGAGCTCGTAGAACCAGATGGTGACGTCATCGTCGGCCTGAGTGTGGAGAGCGTAGATCTCTGTTCCTGCCTCGGCATTCACTGCCTCCACCATGGCAGTCATCACGGCCACCACCTCATCACGCTTGCCTTCGTTGGTGGTGAGTTTGGCGATGACGGCAATCTTGGACATCGGGCGAAGCTACCGCCACGGATACTCGGTGATCCAGTCCTACTCATGCCATGTCACGATGCAGGCCATGAGCGATAGCCCTGTCACGTTCTCCACTGGACTGCCCGAGACGGCTCTTGACCCGGAGCCCGCCGAGGCATTGTCGGCGCTGGCCGCGGCACTGGCTCACGGTGACGAGGATGTGCGTCGCGCCGAGATTTCGTTGGTGGTGGGTCGCTGGCCCCGGTTCCTCGATGCGTGGGCTCAACTGGCCCGACTCGGACGTGACCCGGTGGAGCGCTACGCCTATTCACGCGTTGGCTATCACCGTGGCCTGGACCGATTGCGGGCATCGGGTTGGAGGGGCAGCGGTTACGTTCGGTGGCGTAACCCCACCAACCGCGGATTTTTGCGTGCCGTGGAGGGTCTACGCAGCGCCGCCGCGGAGATCGCCGAGCATGACGAGCAGGAGCGTTGTGCGTTGTTTTTGTTGCAGTTGGATCCCGACTGGGAGCGAGACGTCCACGCCGACTGATCGGCTTGGCACTGCATTTCGTGGATGAATTCTCCCATCGGTTGCGCCGAGATTGCCCGCCGCAATGCGTTTGTTAGAGGTCGCCGTGATGTATCGCAACCTTCGCCGCCAAGAATACGAGGCGCTTATTTCTCGTGAGCTCGAGCGGGTGCCCAGTCCATCAAGCAACGATTCGGCGAGTCGGTGCGGATCAGCAAAGCAGTTGCCGATCCAATCCTTCGCAACGCTGTGTTTCCGGTGGAGGGCGTGCGACTCGGGTTCGCCAGAATGCCTGACATCGTGGAAACCAACCTGGACCGGTTTCGGGGATCAACAGGTCCCCTGCCCGCTTCACCGCTTCGATGTCGGCTTGCCTGCATCGCCGGGCATGGGATCGCTCAACCCGCAGCCGGGTCGGTCGAACATGATGCACCGGAACCCGCTGAGGCCCTGGACCAGGTTGGCCCAACTGGGCCCGGCCTGCCGAAGCTCCGTGAATCAGGACGACCGGAGGTCCCTCGCCGATCTCCTGGGCCCGTACGGTGACGTCCAGGTTCTGCAGGTGGAGCCGCTGTTCGGTCGTTCCAACCCGACCGAGTCCCACGACCGTCGTTTGGCGTGCCGATACTTCGCCTCATCCGATCCCTCCAGTTGGGCACTGACCGCATCGAGTGCCGGATCGGCCAACCAAGACCGACGGAAGTTCAGAACACCCGACAACGACACCCAGATCGAACACCCACGCGAACTTTGCTTACGATCATCGAGCTGCGGCCACCTTCGAGGCTTCTCGATTAACGAGGACTCTGCTTGCTTGACTGGACCGGGTAGGCGCCTAGCCGTTGGGACTGGGGTAAGCACGCTGAAGGTCGTCAGAGCGACCTCGCTATCCTCGTGCTGAGCGCGGAGTTTGACTCGGGCACACACCGTGTTCTGCCGCCCGTCCGAATCTCCTGCGAAAAGTGCTGTCAGTACTGCTCGCTGTTGTTGTTGACGATTTCGTCGAGGAGCGTGGTTGCGTCGGAGTACCGCCTGATATCCCGCTTCGAAACGGACGGGTCAGCCCGGCGGCGATGGACTTCGCGCTTTACCGGTCCTATACCGGCGTGTCGTCAGATGTTCGCACCCTAGAAGAAGGATGTGAAGTCTGATGCGCACTGAGGCGAACCATTTTCGGGCCGGCAGTTCGGCAACGCGAACGAGGGTCGCCCGGCCGGTGGCCGTGGCCTTCCTCGCAGCGGCGGTAGCTCTGGCCCTGAAGGTCAGCCCGGCACACGCCGTGACCCGCCCTGCAAAGAAGACGACAAAGAAGACCGCGAAGCCAAAGATCCCGTTCCCGGGTACGCCATGCGTGGAACGTGGCGTCAACTTCCCGGGCACGGCGCTCGACTGCGTGAGCGTGCCGACTCTTGGCCTGCAGTGGCGGGTTCGGGGAACAGTGCGCAACCCGTTCCGTCCGGGAGAGGCGGTGGAGGTCTACTCCATCGAGAGCAGCCGTTATCGCGTGTCGCTCACCGATTGGGATTCCGACATCACCGATGAGTCGAGGGCCCAGGGAGTGGATCTGGCAGTCCCCGGGGTTGGTCTCCACCGCACCGTCGCCGAGACTCCGGCGGAGATGAGACACATAGACGTGCAGAAGCTTCCGGGCAGAACGCGGAGCTTCGCCCGACCACAGCGCGTCGATGAGT
>JANYHQ010000724.1 GCA_025358985.1 Acidimicrobiales bacterium | reverse complement strand
CATATCCGCTGTCGAGCCATTCGACGCCTTTGTATCTGGCGATATCGAGAAGGACACCCCGTCCGGCTATTCCTTTACTTTGGTGCTCAATACTGCAGTGAAAGGCCCCGACAACTGTCACGTCCTTGGCCGGAAACCCGTTGTAGAGGAAGTCGTCGTAGTACACGTGAGCCAGCGAATCCCACTGGGTGGCGCACTGAAGCGGCATGAAGATGTAGTCGTCGGCGTATCTGAACCCACCGGGGAACAGCTGGCGATCGCCGGTCTGGGACATGAGATGCACCGGATTGATGCGGCCTCCGCCGGGTTGTGGCCCCGCCTCGTCAAAGGGTATTCCGAGATCGAACACCTTTCCGGTACGTACGAGTTGTGCGGCCGCCACCAGTTTCTCGGGCGTCACATAATTCATGGTGCCGCGTTCATCGTCGGACCCCCAGCGACCCCAGTTGCGTAGGCGTTCCCCGACGCTGCGAAAGTTTTCCATGTGTCCACTCCTGTGGTGATTTTGACGGCACGTTCGGATGTATTTCTGTTGATCGTGTCTGCGGTACTCCGAGATGTCAACACAGTCTTGGGGGTGCACTGGGATTATGCATATCGTTGTTAACAGTCCTTGCGTCCCTGATGGGTCGCTCGACTGGAAAGCGTCAACGCAGGTGTTGTACGGTGATCTCAGCGAGCTAGACGCGGTCATATTGATCATCGTCTGCCACGCCAAGACAGCTCCACCAGGTAATTGACTTGCCGATCAATTGGCATTTCACCCTGATCCAGCGCGCCACGGGATTGCAGATGCTCGGTTAAGGGGAATCACTCCTCGCGACCGGGTCGCAACATCGTCTTACGAGTAGCGCCAGTTCATCCGCCCACAACAGGAGTGCCAGATGCCCACTATCGAACCCTTTGACTCTGACAGTGACCAGCCCACCGGCCTCACCCGTCGACAGCTACTCCAGCGAATGGGGCTCGTAGGTGTCGGTGCGGCACTCGTCCCCAATCTCGTTTTGAACGCTGCGTCGGCCGCTACGAAGGCCACCAAAAAGCCAGCCGCAGGGGGCGCTGCAGGAGCTCAGTTGGCTAAATTGTTGAGTATCGACCCCAAGTTTGCCGCCAAGGGGCTGGACTTCTCGGTTGGTGCAGTGCTTGCCATCTCGGGTTCCGGTTCGTTTTACGGCAAGACCATGTCGCGCGGAATCGACCTGGCGGTGGCGCACATCAAGGCAGCTGGCGGTCCCAACTTCAAGGTGATCTACAAGGACCACAAATCGGGCGATCCTGCTGCCGGGCAGGCCGCGGTAACCGAGCTGGGCGCAGCTGGTGTTTCGGCCAAGTTGGCCAGCTACGTTGACGATTTGGGCGCCATGTTCCAGGGCACCGAGCAGTACAAGATGTTCACCCTCGACGGTGGTGGTGGCACCAGCATCTTCGGCCAGGGAAAGCCGTATTTCTGGGGCACACGAGCCATCACGCCGAATGACCCACTGCCGGGTTTGTTCCAGTACCTCAAAAAGGCATTGCCAGCGGCCAAGACAGTAGGTCTCGTCGGTTGGGACTTGGGCGAACCGGCCAACGGCATCATCAAGAAGGATGTGTTGGCCAAGATCACCGCAGGTGGCTACACGCACAACGGTCTGTACGAGTTGGTACCCGTGGGCGGCCAGGACTTCTCGCAGGTACTTCCCAAGATCAAGCAGAACGAGTCCGACATCCTGATCGTGAGTATCTACGGCCAGGACCCAGGTTCGTTCCTCAACCAGTCGGTGACGAGCGGCGTGAAGTCACTCATGATCGGCTCTGAGTTCACCCCTGACGGCGTGAGTGCGTCCAAGGGTACCTACGACAGTGCCGGTTGGACCTTCGCATACGACTACTTCGACGCCACCGCACCCACCAGTCCGCTGGCCAAACTGTTTGTGAGCGAATTCAAGGCCAAGTACAAGGAACTTCCCGACTTCTATGCCGCCAACTTTTACGAGAACATGCTCGTGCTGTGGGAGGTCATGCGCCGTACCCTGAAAAAGGGAGGAAACGTCAAGAAGGGCGAGCAGCTCGATGCGGCACTGCGCGAGAACCTCACGGTAGTGAGTGTTTACGGCGGCGATGCCAGCACGGTTGGCTCTTACACGTTGGACCCCACTACCCATTCGGTGGTCAAGCGGGGGATGGGTGTGTTCGAGTACAAGGCTGGCAAGGTCACTACCAAGGCTACCTTTGGCATCAATGGCGAGGGTTTCAAGATCGCCTGATCTTCGCCGTTCGGGTGCGGGGTCGCCCCACTGGCGTCCCCGCATCTGCATCCCACGCCACTCCACTTGATTGGGACTCATGTATCTCGCCACCATCACGCTTCAACAATTCACCCAGCTCACTGCCAACGGTGTCATCAATGGTGCCGCTTATGGCTTGCTCGGCGTTGGTTTTGCATTGATTCTCGGTGTCACCGGACGTTTTCACTTTGCGTTCAGCATCACCTACACCCTGGCGGCGTACTTGATCTTCACCCTCCACAACCGCGGTCAGCATTTGAACCTGCTGCTGGCGTTGGTCATTGGGCTGGCGATTGCCACGGCACTTGGTGTGGGCATCGAACGATACGTATACCAACCGCTGGCTGTGCGAGCGGGGGCCACTGCGTTGCTCGCCGTGTTTGTGGCTGCACTTGGTATCGGGATTGCCGGGGAGAACCTCATCCGGCTGTTCTGGGGATCGGCGAGTCAGTCCCTCACGGGCATTGCACAGAAGCCCATTCACGTGGCCAAGGACAAGGCCATTTTCTTGAACTACGACGTGTATCAGGTGCTGAGCGCGGTGGCGTTGGTACTGGTTCTGGCCGCATTGCTGCGCTTCACGCCGTTGGGCCGCGCCATCAAGGCAACGCGCGGCAATCCGGAAATGGCTCAGATCATCGGGATAAATTCCAACGTCATTTATATGGTTTGCTTTGCCATCGGAACGCTATTTTCCGGCGTGGCAGGCTTCTGGTACGCAGTGAAGTTCTCGGTGATCCCGGACATGGGGCTACGGCCCGTGATCTTTGCCTTCGTCGTTGCATTCCTGGCGGGCACGGCCCGTTCGCCTGTCAGAGTCTTTCTGGTGGGGATT
>JANYHQ010000602.1 GCA_025358985.1 Acidimicrobiales bacterium | reverse complement strand
CAGGGCTCGGATATCAAGCCCGGTCATGCGCTGCCGCTGCGCTTCATCCCCGTGGGCACCGTGGTGCACAACGTGGAACTCAAGCCCGGTGGTGGCGGCAAGATGGCTCGTAGTGCCGGTATGAGTGTGCAACTCGTGGCCAAAGAAGGCGATTACGCCACACTGCGACTGCCCAGTACCGAGATGCGGCGCGTGCCCATCGACTGCCGGGCCACGGTAGGTGAAGTTGGCAACTCCGAGCATGAGTTGCTGGTCATCGGCAAGGCCGGTCGTAACCGTTGGAAGGGCAAGCGCCCCCAAACCCGTGGTGTTGCCATGAACCCTGTTGATCATCCCCACGGCGGTGGTGAGGGTCGTACCTCAGGTGGTCGCCATCCCGTTTCACCGTGGGGCAAAGCCGAAGGCCGTACCCGTGACAAGAACAAGGAAAGCCAAAAACTCATCGTCCGCCGCCGCCGTTCCCGCGGTTCGCGGCGATAGGAGAGAGACCAACACATGCCTCGCAGCCTGAAAAAAGGTCCCTTCGTGGACGACCACCTCATCAAGAAGGTGGACGATCTCAACGCCAAGGGCGAAAAGCGCGTCATCAAGACGTGGTCGCGTCGCTCCACCATCATCCCCGACATGGTGGGCCACACCATTGCCGTGCACGACGGTCGCAAACACGTACCGGTGTACGTCAGTGAGTCCATGGTGGGACACAAGCTGGGCGAGTTCTCGCCCACCCGTACGTTCCGCTACCACGCAGGTCAAGAGAAGTCCGGGAGGCGCTGAACATGACCGCCGCCAAGACCAACGAGGCTCCGGTACGCGCTCACAAGAGTGCGCAACGTGGGCCTGCAGGCGAGGGAGTGCGCTCCACCGCCAAGTTCGTACGTACCTCGCCCTACAAAATGCGAGTGGTACTCAATCTCATTCGTGGGCAGAAGGTGGCTGATGCCGCTGACATCCTGCGCCTGTGTGAACGCGATGCCGCCATCACCATCGGCAAGGTGCTCAAAGCTGCTGTGGCCAACGCCGTCAACAACGATGACATCCCCGCCGAGGAGCTCTACGTATCGGCGTGCTACGCCGATGAAGGCCCCACCATCAAGCGATTCCGGCCCCGGGCCCGTGGACGCACTGGTCGGATCCTGAAGCGGACCAGCCATATCACCGTCATGGTGAGCCGTCTGCCCACCGACTTGTTGAGCCAAGCCCGTACTCGCTCCGCCGAGCAGGTCGCCCAACGCGCCGCCCGTACCGCAGCTTCACGGGCCACCGCTGAGCAACAGACTGCCGACACCCGACGGGCTGGCTCGGGTACTACCGAGTCTGTAGCGGGGGCCGTCATCGATGCAGATGCGGTGGAAACACCGGCAGTGAAAAGCGACGCAACCGTAGATGCGCTTGTCGGCGACACTGCGGTGGAGGCACCGGCGGACAAACTCAATCAGATCATCGGCATCGGCCCAGCGCTCGAACTCGAGCTCAATGCCGCCGGTATATCCACGTTCTCCCAGCTCGCCGAGCTGAGCGATGACGAGGTCGAAGCGCTCGACGCCAAGGTCACTCGTAGTGCCGATCAAATCAAGGAATGGCGCCTCCAGGCGCAGCAGATTCTTGATGGCACGTGGGTCGACACCAGCACGAAGAACACCTGAGCACGGAAAGTTCGGACGACAACGCATGGGTCAGAAAGTCAATCCCTACGGTTTCCGCCTCGGTATTACCACCGAGTGGAAATCACGCTGGTTCAGTGATCGCGACTACACGAAGTACCTCATCGAGGACTTCAAGATTCGCGATTACCTGATGCGCGAGCTGAAGAAGGCATTCGTCAGCCGCGTGGAGGTGGAGCGCACCCGCGACCGTCTTCGCGTGGACGTGCACACTGCACGACCGGGCATCGTCATTGGACGCAAGGGTGCCGAGAGCCAACGGCTCACGGCAGGTCTGCAGAAGATCACGGCCAACCCCAAGGTGCAGCTCAACATCGTGGAAATCAAGCAGCCCGAGCTCGATGCTGCCCTCATCGCACAGGGTGTGGCCGACCAGCTTGCTGGTCGAGTCAGCTTCCGCCGGGCCATGAAGCGCGCAGTGCAGACTGCACAGAAGGCCGGTGCTCTCGGCATCAAGGTGCAATGTGCGGGCCGCCTCGGTGGTGCGGAAATGAGTCGGTCCGAGTGGTATCGCGAAGGTCGGGTGCCGCTGCATACGCTGCGCGCCGACATCGACTACGGCTTCCGTGAGGCCGAGACCACCTATGGGCGACTCGGCGTCAAGGTGTGGATCTACAAGGGCGACATCCTCCCCTACAAGACATCGGTTGAGGACAAGATCTCCCGTGAAGCAGCACTGGCGGCCGGCGAAACAGTAGGAGCAGCTCGTCCTCGGCGGGTGATCTCGGCCGGTGGCGGTCGTCGTTTGGGAGAGCCGGGCACGCCGATCGAAGCGGGCGAGGGTGGCGAGTCCACTGCTGCCGGTGCAGAGGGCGTCGCCGCTGCTGATGCTCTCGAAATCGCGGATGTCGGCGACGCCGAGGAAACTACCGAAGCTGCGCCCGTCGTGAAGGTTGCTGATCCTGAGTTGGAAGCCCGCCTGTCTCGTGAAGAGGACCTAGAGCGTTTGGCCAAGGCTCAGCACGAAACGCCCCACTTCCGAATGGGTGACGAATAATGTTGATGCCTCGCCGAGTCAAACATCGCAAGCAGCAGCGTGGCCGCATGGAAGGCAACGCCAAGGGTGGCACGGACCTGAATTTTGGGTCCTATGGCATCCAGGCCCTGGAGCCGTGTTGGCTCACCGCCCGCCAGATTGAAGCTGCCCGTATCTCCATGACGCGTCGGGTAAAGCGTGGTGGCCAGATCTGGATTCGGGTATTTCCCGATAAGCCAGTCACCGCCAAGCCAGCCGAGACCCGTATGGGCTCTGGGAAAGGCAATCCGGAGTTCTGGGTAGCCGTGGTGAAGCCGGGCCGTATTTTGTTCGAGATGGATGGCGTCACCGAAGAGTTGGCCCGTGAGGCGCTCACTTTGGCGATCCAGAAGTTGCCGATCAAGGCACGAGTCATTTCCAAAGAAGAGAGTCTCTGATGGCCCGCCCCATGGCCCAAATCGTTGACATGAACGACGCCGAGTTGGTTTCCAAGCTCGCCGATACCAAGCAGGAGTTGTTCAACCTGCGATTCCAGGGTGCCACCGGGCAACTGGAGAACACCGCACGTCTTCGGATCCTGAAGCGTGACATTGCGCGCATCAACATGGTGCTGCGTGCACGCGAAATTGCTGCGGCCGAGTTGCTCGCTGCGGCCGGGAAGAAGTGAGGATATGAGCGATCACCTAGTAACTGACGCCCCCAATGCCGCTGCTGAGGCTCGTAACCGGCGCAAGATCCGCGAGGGCTTGGTGGTCTCTGTGGCCATGCATAAGACCATCGTGATCACGGTCACGGACAAAGTGCGCCACGAACGCTATTCCAAGACCATCCAGCGCACCCTTCGTTTGCATGTACACGACGAAGAGAACGAGGCCAAGGTGGGCGATCGGGTCCGTGTCATGGAAACCCGTCCCATTTCCAAGCTGAAGCGCTGGCGCCTGGTTGATGTCGTGGAGCGTGCACGATGATCCAGACCGAGTCCCGACTTCGAGTGGCCGATAACACCGGCGCCAAAGAGGTCCTCGTCATCAAGGTACTGGGCGGCACCCGTCGGCGCTATGCCGGCGTGGGCGACGTCATCATCTGTGCTGTCAAGGACGCCATCCCCAACGGCAGTGTCAAGCGGGGAGACGTTGTGCGCTGTGTGGTGGTTCGTACCAAGAAAGAGCGCCGCCGCAAGGATGGCAGCTATATCCGTTTCGATGACAACGCCGCAGTGGTGATCAACGACAAGCTCGAACCACGCGGTACGCGCATCTTCGGTCCGGTTGGTCGTGAGCTGCGTGAGAAGAAATT
>JANYHQ010000451.1 GCA_025358985.1 Acidimicrobiales bacterium | reverse complement strand
CTGCAACGAAACGGGGTGTACCTCACGCTGGGCCCTGCCGAAGTGCTGCGGCTGTTTTCGGCCTACTACGGCCGCCGCGGCCGACCATCCGAGGAGATTCTTGATGAGGTGGGCTTGCGCTCCGTGGCCAACACTCCTTGGCGTCGACTGTCCGGCGGGGAACAACAGCGGCTATCGCTGGGGATGGCGCTCGTGGGTCGGCCCGAAGTGGCCTTTCTCGACGAGCCCACCGCCGGCATGGATCCTTCGGCCCGTCAAACCCTCTGGGGCATCATCCGTGGCCTTCGTGACGACGGAGCATGCGTGGTGCTCACCACCCACTATTTGGAGGAAGCCGAGAAGTTGGCCGATCGCGTGGTGATCATGGACCACGGCCGGGTAGTGGCCGATGGTTCACCGGCGCAGTTGATGAGCGCTTCGGTCACCGAGGAGATCCGCTTCGGTGCGCCTCCCGGTCTCGATACCGCGGATCTCGGTCTGCGCCTTGGCGCCACGGTGGTGGAGTCGACGCCCGGGGAGTACATCGCAGCCACATCACCTACTCCTCGTCACGTAGCTGACCTCACCTCGTGGCTGGCGGAGCGTGACCTGCCTCTGGCCGATCTGCGGGCCGGGCGCCAAACACTGGAGGATGTATTCATGCGGCTCACCTCCGGCGCGGCCGACTCCGCAATCACGCCCGCTCCTCCCAGCCGCCGTCGCCGACCAAGGTCATAAGTGCGCACACCATTTATGGCGCAGCTCCGGGCCGAGCTCATCATGACGCTGCGACGGGGAGAGTCGGTACTGCTGACGCTCGGTATTCCGGTGTTGCTATTGGTGTTCTTCTCGTTGGTCGATGTGCTGCCCACCGGTACCGACAAATCCGTCGACTTCCTTGCGCCATCCACACTGGCTCTGGCAGTGCTGTCCATGGCCATGGTGGGAACGGCCATTGCCACTGCCTTCGAGCGCGAGTACGGCGTGCTCAAACGTCTGGGCACCACCCCGCTCGGTCGGCCCCGACTGCTGGGGGCCAAAGTGGTGTCCATTCTGGTGGTGGAGGTACTTCAAATAGTGGTTCTCACTCTGGTGGCGGTGGCGCTCGGTTGGCGTCCACCACTCAGCGGGCTGGGTCCGGCGGCATTGGCGGCCGTGCTTGGAACCGTTGCCTTTGCCGGTATTGGACTGCTCATGGCGGGCACGCTGCGCGCCACCGTGGTGTTGGCCGGTGCCAACGGGTTGTACTTGGTGCTGTTGCTCATCAGCGGCATCATCGTGCCGTTGGTGAAGCTGCCACAGGTGGTGCGGTGGGTGGCAGAACTACTGCCGTCATCGGCACTGTCTGACATCATGCATGGCTCCCTGATGGACCTTGGCGCGGTTCCCGGCCGGGCGTGGCTGGTACTGACGGTATGGGCGGTGGCTGCCCCGCTGGCGGCGGCGAGATGGTTCCGATGGGAGTAGCAATGCGGTTGGTCGGAGGAGTGGCCGCCATGGTGCTCGTGTCATCGTGTGGGGGTCGCTCGGCCCCGTCGTTGAGTGCTGAGACAGCCAGTTTCGACATTGCCGTGGGTCGCAACGACCGCCTCATGGTGGGTTTGTCGGACAATGACGGCAACGTGTTGGTGGGCGGCACAGTTCGCTTCACGGTGGCCCCCATCAACGGTCCCGGGAAGCCGTTCGAGGTGGCGGCGTCGTTCATAGCGGTACCGGGACGGCCGGCCCCGTCGGCCCAAGCCCAACCGCGGATGGTGGAACCGGCCGATGGCGTGGGGGTGTACTCGGCCACCAACGTGACGTTCCCCGCCCCGGGGCCGTGGGAAATTACCGTGAATGCCGGCGGGGCCGGTCGCGCCGTAACTGCCGTGGTGGTCAATGAGAAGCATTTGGTGCCCATGGCCGGGGACAAAGCCCCCCTTACGGAAAACCCCACCGTCGATACACCGGGTGTGGCTCCGGGCGAACTCGACTCTTCGGCCAAGGACGCCTCACTGAACGACCTCACCGACCGGGTCCTACACACCGCAAGTGTGGCGACCGCCATTGGTGAGCACCGGCCGCTGGTGGTGGTGGTATCCACCCCGGTGTACTGCATCAGCAGATTCTGCGGACCCACCACTGACCAGGTGGCGGCGCTTGCTCCCGCGTACCCCAAGGTGACATTCATCCACCTTGAAGTGTGGAAGAACTTCGACAAAGGCCAAGTGAGCCCGTTTGCCGCACAGTGGATTTCGCCTAACGGCGACGTGACCGCCGATGCCAACGAGCCGTGGGTGTTCACCGTTGATGCGCTCGGAGTGATCACCAAACGATGGGACGACGTACTCGACGTGGGTGCCCTCACCGCCGAACTCAACCGGTTGGAACGGGCCTGATTTGACCGATTTTAGGGTTCGGTGGGGACGTTCTTTTGCGATTCCAAAAGATCGAACTCAGCCTGTACCCGGTCCCAGGTGAGTACGCCCTCGCCCAACGGACCAGGATCAGCGGGCACCACCACACGGCGCATGTTGTCGCTGGCCTGACCGGACTGGCTTTCTTTCCACCACTGGATGAACAGTAATCCCACCACCGTCCAGATGAGGGTGCCAGCACCCAACTTCATCATCACCGCGGCCCACTGCTGATCCGCCCGGGCACTGAGACCAGCGATGAGGCGGGGGGCGTCGGCGTAGTGCTGGTACATGGGCTTTTCCGCAAAGGTCAGGAACGACGCAGGCACGGTGGGCACAATGGACTGCGCAAACAGATAAATCATTTTGGTTGGAGTCTTCAGCTTGGGCAGCAGGTCGGTGCGATTGATGACGGGAATCCACATCAACGTGGCCCCGGAGAACAGCACCAGATGGGCCAAGAAGTGGAACCACTCGTTGGTGACGCTGGCCTGCACCACCTGCGGAAGGTGGGTGACCACAATGAGCGTGTTGAACACCACGAGGGCGATGAGCGGCTTCGACAAGAATCGCACCACCGCCCGAAATGCCCGGGGTTGAAGCGCCCATTTCCACAGCCATTGCGGGGCGCCCAGCAAGAAACAGGCCGGCGCCACCAGTGTGAACACGCTGTGCTGAATCATGTGCATGAGGAACAGGTACTGCTCACTGATGTCGTGAATGGGATACTCGGCGAAGATCCACGACCACGCCACACCAGCGAGAATCCACGTCTTTTGTCGACGGCTGATGATCTGCTCGCCGGGCGCCACCAACGTTGGTCCCAGCTTGGTGATGGCCCACCAAAAGAAGGTGAGCACCCCTCCCATGACGATCCATACCGATGCATGGGCGTGCCATGGCAACATGGACGAAGCGATCAACATGGGTCCATCCTTGCTCCGGCCTCTGCCGAAGCGTTAGCTGATATGGGGCTCTACGGTGGTCTTGCGGCTGACCAGGATGATGACCACGATGGCCGCTCCCATGAAGGCTCCCCAGCCGTACCAATGTCCACTTCCCCGGAACACCCCGAACGCGTTGAGCACGGCCGTGTAACAGAACAACGCCAGAACGGCGCCAGTGCCGAACAGGCGTCGGAACACCGGGGAATCGAACTTCAGATGCATGAAGTAGGCGGCCACAATGATGAACTTGGAGAATGCCAAACCCAGTAGCACCCATACGTTGAGGGCGGACCCGATGGTGCCATTCTTCAATAAGTAGTACAGCCCCACTTCAATGGCGGTGAGAACGGCCAAGATGGCACCCACCCGGACGTACATCCAATCGTGGGCGGTCATGGCTGGACCGGTGTATTCCTCTTCAGGGACTCGTGGCATTTCCAGCTCCGACTAGTTGATGAGGTATACGACGGTGAAGATCACAATCCACACCACGTCCACGAAGTGCCAATACAAGCCCACGATTTCCACCGCTTCGGCATTGTCCTTGGTGATCTTGCCGCTCCAACTGAGCCGAGCCAACGACAACAACATCAAGATGCCGAGAGTGACGTGCACACCATGAAATCCGGTGAGGACGTAGAAGCTGGAACCGAACAAGTTGGTCTTGATCGTGAGGCCCTCGCGGATGAAGGACGTGAACTCATATATCTGGCCAGCAATGAACGTGGCTCCGAGCATGGCGGTGCAGATGAGCCAGATCCGCAGGCGTCGGTTGTCGCCGCGCTGGATGGCCGACAACGCCAACACCATGGTGAGCGAACTCATGAGCAACACAAACGAGCTGACGGAGGTGAACGGGATGTCGTAGATGTCCTTGGGATACGGAGGGTTGATGGAACGGCCGCGGTACACCAAGTACGTGGC
>JANYHQ010000425.1 GCA_025358985.1 Acidimicrobiales bacterium | reverse complement strand
CGGGGCGCCCCGCATCACCGTCACCGTCAGGGGCCGAGGTGCGCGGCTTGAACAGCGTGACTGCTACGTACACATTGGGTACCGATTCTGCGACCACAGGAACTTCAACGGTTGTGGCCGAGCCCGTGATGGTGACGCGCTTGGCACTGAGTATGGCGCCGCGCTCGGTGGTGATGATGGCTTCGGCGTTGGGCCACGGTGACTGGATGAGGATACGGGCCGTGTCGCCAGGGGCGTACTGACTACGTTCCCGCAGCAGCGTCACCGAACGCTGGTCCCCCTGAACGGATGGGTCGTACCACGGCACATAACCGGTGCCCGTGACGTAGACATCGACGCCGGCTTCGAGGTAGTTGCCACGGGCATCGCTACTGCTGAGTCGTAGTTCGTAGGTGCCCGTAGTACTTGGGGTAAATGTGGCCTTCACCAGGGCTGCGGCGGAACTGAACGCCTGAGTGGCCTCCACCGTTGGCTGCCAGGTTCCGGACTCCACCTGATCGGAACCGGCCTGGCGCTTCGCCCTTACCCACTCCCAACGGATCAACTGAGCGCTGAGCTGTTTGCCCGGCACCCATGCCCCCTTCGAGGTGAGTGCGGCCAGCTCGGCGTTGAACTGCTCGCCCTTCGTGATGAAGGATCGGGCGGTACGTATGCCCACATAGTAATCACCCGGATGAATGGTGACGGAGGTGCGGTTGGCAATGGCCTGCCGATTGACATCGGTGACTTCGGACTCGATAGTCATCTGAGACGTGGTGTGGGGTCGCGTCTGTATTTCCACCGGCACCTTGATGGCCAGAGTGCCTTCGGCCGTCAGCGTGGACACACCCTTGCCTGCTTCGTTCGATGACGAACCTTCGCAACGTGTGTAGTCGAAGCAGTACGGCGCCCAGCGGAAGCCGTCGAGGCGCAACTCCGGGTGGTCGGCGGCAGGGTCCCATGACGTGGAATACGTGTTGGCAGTCCAGGTGACATCACGTCCGTCCATGGCCGCGCCGAACAGATAGCGGCCCTCGGTGGTGGCAGTGACCGTGTCACCGCGCACCCACTCCGGCCGCTTGGCGGTGACGTCGACCTTGAAGTCCGGCTTGCGGAAACTGGCCACGATGAAACCGACATAGCCGCTCACACCATCGAGTTGTACGGAGTAGCTGCCCTGGTTGCCGTCAATGGGGAGGGTGAACGCCGTGTCGAATTCGCCGTTGGCACCAATGGGCACCGACTTGTCCATGACCTTCGTGCCCCGATCGTCAGCGATCTGTACACGTACCTTCTTGAGGTTGCTGGGAAGTTCGAGGGTGCGCGCCGTTTCGATACGCACGATTCCCTTCACATGCCCCTCTTCACCCAGTTTGTATACGCCACGATCAGTGAAGAGGGCGGCGTTGAAACGCTGACCGGGAGGCAAGGTGGGCACGTCGGGGCGTACTGTGGTGCTGCTGCCGCCATCACCGACGTCTTCGTTCACATACGGAATGTCATCGCCCCACTCGCGCCACTGGGCTGAGCCGTAGGCCAACTGCTGGTTGTGCTCCACCACTGCAATGAGATCGCAACTGCTGTCGCAGCCACCGAGATCGGCGGCATCGGCGAGGGCAAACCCTTGCGCGTCGGAGGTTCCCTTCCAAATCTCCTTGCCCCTACCGAAGAGCTTCACCGAAGCGCCTGCCACTGCTTTGGCCGTACCGAGCGACGTGACCGCCACCAGTACGTTGCTGGGCGTGCGCGTCACGGTGACGCCCAGATCGGTGACCTGGACCAGCGTGGACTGCCAGTCCGCCGGCTTGGGCCGATCCTGGGCGTTGGTGGTGCTGGGGGCAGTCGTATCAGCGGCGGCAGTGGTGTCGGTGGTGCCTGAGCCGCCGCCGAGTTCATCGGTAGCTTCGTAGATACTGCCGGGAACCTTGGCGGTTGGTCGCACTGCCACCAACCACACACCCGGCTCCTTCAACTCGATACGAGCGCGGCGCTCGGCGTCCAGTGGTGGCGAAACACGGACCCGACTGGTGGGGAACTTCCCGGCATCGAACGCTTTGGCACCGGGCACATTCTCGAAGGACCGCACCGATGCCACCACATCCTTGTCGTCGAGGCGCAGATGTACCTGTTCGAGTTCAGTGACATTGCGGATGGAGACTCGTACTGCGGGTGCGGCGGCGCCAGCGGCGGTGGCCTCCACCACGGTCTCGCCCCCGGGCAGGCGAGTGAAGTTGGCACGCCGACCGAGTGTGAAGGTACGCACCCACTCGTAGCCGAAGGCGGCGCGATGCAGATCCACCCGATATTTGTGGGTGGGGATGAGATAGAGCCAGCGCAGTGCCAACGGATCACCGCCGTCGGATGCCGCGTTGTATCGGTAGGTCCGGGGTGCCGTTTTGGCGGTGATATCTGTGACGGTGATGCCACCATCGAGGGATTCCAGCGACGGAGCTTTTCCGTAGAGGAAGATGAGTTGACGATCATCGGGGTCACAGCCCACGTTGCATTGCTCGGAGCGCAACAACACCGACTGGGGCGTCGGAAAACTACCTGCGACATGAGCGATGCTCGGGAGGGGCCCCTCGCCTGATGCCAAACCAGCACTGATCCGTATGCGTACATCGGAGTCATCCGGTATGGGTCCGGCCGCCATCACCTGGTAACACATCTCTTGGGACCCCACGGCACAGAGCACTGTCTTTACCGCTTTCACTGGCACCGTGGTGGTGGAGCGCTTACCAAGCGCCATGATGGACGCCTCGAGCGATGCGGTGCCGGCTGGATCGGTGGCGCGCATCGCCGCCAGGTCCGCCGGAACCGGTTGGAACTCAGCCGGGTTCATCGCTGAAGGCACCACCTGCAGCACCACCTTGGCCGCCAGGGCGAGCAGATCAACTTCCTGGTCGCATCTCAGTGTGATGACAGTATTGGTACTTATCAATTGGTCTTCGGAATCCACGTTCTGCACCGAGCAGGTGACGGTGGGCGTGGTGAAAGCCAACGTGGACGGCGACACCATGGTGGAACCGTCCAGGCCGGTAAGCCCCGCCAGCGTCACGGTGTATGACGACGAGGCCTTCACCGGTTCGTCAGGCGTGAAGATCAGGGTTCGACTCGATGCCCATCGATACTGTCCGGGAATGATCGGCGACATGGTGATGAACTGCGACGGATCGCGCTGTTGGGCCAACCCGGTGAGATCCACCACCGGGCGGTCGAACACCCACCGCAATTCCACCGCCTGTTCGATACCGCGCAACGTGCCGCTGGGCGACGCCAACACCACCTTGAGATGGCCATCATCAGCCGCCGCTTTCAGACCGGGATACCCCGACCCCGCCACGGTCGTGTTCGAACCGGTGGTGCTCGGTACGGTGGTGGTATCGGCGCGGGCGGCGGCCACGGGTGAGATCACCACCGCCAAGGCCATCAACACTGCAATGGTCTTACGGGAGATCAATCGAGACACAGGTCCTCCAACGGGGGGCGCTACCGGGTTCACAGCGATGACATCGGCATATGGCGGCGGCGGATCAACCGTGCAGGGTTCATAAGCACATAGACGTCACCGTGATGCATACCGGTTCCCGATTGTTCCCGACCCGGAGCCGA
>JANYHQ010000303.1 GCA_025358985.1 Acidimicrobiales bacterium | reverse complement strand
GAGTTGAAGGTGGCCTGGCGCACCCTGTCCGCAGTGGGACGAACGATGGTTCCCTGGGGGGCGACGATGAGCCGACCTTTTGCCGATCCGGCGACGACTCGCATACAAACAACGGTACCGTGCCCAGATGGCAATTGATTGGCGGACCGATCCGGGCCTCGACGCCTTGGTGCCCGCCATCATCACCTGTGTGGATTGCGGCGGCCGAGCGCATCTGCTCACCATCTGGGATGAGTCGCCGCCGGCCCCCGGCGATCTGGCCACATACCGGTGCGCCGACTGTCGAGATAGATGGGACCTCATCGTGCCTGACCTCGATGACCCGGAAATGGCCGACGGCACTAGGTTTTCGGACTGGTGAGCGACATATCTGACTTTCATCCTGACGACTGCTGCGCTATCCCCCCGGAGTCCGATTGGAGACTCACCCGGCGCTCCCTGTTGGGCGGATTGGCCGCCAGCGTTGGAGTCGCCACGTTTGCCCGACGCGCCGCTCCTGCCGCCCCTTTACCGGCTGCGTTCCAACGTTATGGGCTGTCGGTCCACCCGCGCAGTGAGTGGGGCGCTGACCTGGTGCCCAAGACAGCCATGAACGTGGAGAAGGACGTTCGCCTCCTTCTCGTGCATCACACGGTGACGTCCAATCAGTACGCCGCCACCGCCGTGCCCAAGATCCTGCGTGGCATCCACAGCTACCACACGGGAAAGGTGAAGGGCTGGCCGGACATCGCCTACTCGTTCTTCGTGGACAAGTACGGCGAGGTGTGGGAGGGCCGCACCGGCAGCCTCCAAGCGGCCGTGGAGGGGTCCGCCACCGGGGGGAACCAGGGGTTTTCCCGGCTGTGCTGCCTGCTCGGCGACTTCGGTACCGTCACCCCGCCCAAGGCCATGGTGGATTCACTGGTGAAGCTGTTGGCCACCCTGGCCGACATCCACGGGGTGGCCACGGCGCCCGGTTCCATCGCCACCTTTACGTCCCGGGGATCCAACCGCTGGGCGGCCGGCACCACGGTTCGAGTTCCCACCATTTCCGGCCACCGGGCGTGCTCCCAAACCACCTGCCCGGGGGATGCCGCGTTCGTGTTGCTGCCCACCGCCATCCCCACCAAGGTGACGGCGCTGCGGGCCACGGCTCGCTAGTCGGGACCGTTGGTCGCGACACTGCGTAAGCTCATCGCGACACCCAGCGCGCCACCCCAAGGTGTCGCGATGGGCGCGCCAGGTGTTGCGACCGGCCATGGGTTTCGGGGTTTCAGCCGATCAGCCCAGTCGGGCGAATGCCCTCACCGGAAACGTTCCCATTCCCGCCACCATGGGCGGCGCCGCGGTGAACCGGAATCCGTCGGCGGGTAGTAATTCCATACCCCGGAGGTGTTCCACGATGGGGATACCGGCGCCGAGTAGTAACGAGTGGGCGGGTCGGTTGAGGTCGCCCATGTCATCGATGTTGACCGAGTCGGTACCCACCAGTGCGGCCCCGCGTTCCACCAGTAGCTGAACGGCGCTCTCAGTGAGAAACGGCGCATCCACTCCGTAAGCATCGGTGCCGAACAGCCGATCCCACCCGGTACGCAGAAGCACGGCCTTGCCCGCCACATCGACGCCGTTGAATGCATCGGTGCCAATGCTGCGCTCCCCGGCGGGTTGATGCACCAGCACCGTGGGCAGATCCACCAGCCGATCTATGGCCGTGGCGCTGAGGTCGTCGCCGTTTTCGTAGAAATGAAATGGTACGTCCACATATGTTCCTGTATTGCCAACCATGCAGATACGCCCTATCTGCAGTTCGATGCCCTCGCCGTAGCGGCCCCGGGAGTCTTCCCGGCTGAGGTGATCGGTGATGTCGGGACCGGGGAGTCCGGGATAGGTGACCATGGACTGACGTATGACGTGGCTCAGATCGACGATCATCCTCACAGGGTGCCACGACCAACACCCATCTCGTCGCAAAACTATGTCGCCCGCCACGAATTTTGCGACGGGAACGAGGTGGGTGGGATGGGGTCAGCTCTTGAACAGGAATGCCGCTTCATCGTCATCCACGAACAGCTTCATCTCCTCGGCCAGTTCCTCATGGCGATCAAGTGCGGGATCGTCGGCCACGATGGCGATGGCGACTCGCCGAGCCTCAACCACCAGCGCCTTGTCCCGCCGCAGCGACGCCAGCTTGAGATCCGTCTTGCCCTTCTGCCGAGTGCCCAAGATGGTGCCCTCGCCGCGCAGTTCCAGATCCACCTCGGCCAGTTCGAAACCGTCGGTGGAGGCCTCGACGGCAGTGAGGCGGGCCTCGCCGTCGGCCGTAGTGGTGTCGGACAGCAGATAGCAGTAACTCTTGTGCGCGCCTCTCCCTACCCGACCCCGCAACTGATGAAGTTGAGCAATCCCGAAGCGGTCGGCATCGATGATGACCATGACAGTGGCATTGGGGACGTCCACGCCCACCTCGATCACCGTGGTGGCCACCAGTACGTCGATCTTTTTTGCCCGGAACTCAGCCATCACGGCCTCCTTCTCCTTCGACGGCATCTGGCCATGAAGTAGTCCCAATCGCACGGCGTGCAACTCGCCGCCACTGAGCTCTTCGAAAGTCTCGGTGGCCGACCGGGCCTGGATCTTCTCGGATCCCTCCACCAGCGGACACACCACATACGCCTGCCGGCCCGCAGCGATCTCATCTCGTATGTGCGCATATGCTGCTGCAACTTCCAGCTCGCCACGAACCCAATGCGTTTCGATGGGCGTACGTCCCGGAGGCAACTCGTCGAGCACCGTGGAGTCCAAGTCGCCGTATACGGTCATGGCGGCAGTGCGCGGTATGGGCGTGGCGGTCATCACCAACACATCGGGGTCACGGCCGTCGCCCTTGGCCTTCAGTGCCGCCCGCTGCTCAACGCCAAAGCGATGTTGCTCATCGATCACCACCACCCCCAGGCTGGCGAACTCCACCAGATCACCGAGCAGAGCATGGGTTCCGATAAGAATGTCCACGGAACCGTTGAGCAGGCCAGCAGAGAGGACGCGGCGCTCGGACGCCGTAGTGCGATTGGTGAGGAGCTTGACGCTCACCGGTCGCTCGGTGAACAGGCCACCGCGGTGGCTCACCGTGAGCTGGGCATTGGACAATAGCTCTCGTATGCCCGCATAGTGTTGCTCGGCCAATACTTCGGTGGGAGCCATGAGGGCGGCCTGATGACCACTCTGCACCCCTATGAGCATTGCGTTCACGGCTACCAGTGTTTTGCCAGCGCCCACGTCCCCTTGGAGCAGGCGATGCATGGGGAGGGGCCCTGCCAAGTCCGCAGCAATCTCGGCATTGGCTCGCAGTTGGGCGGCGGTGAGCGAGAAGGAAAGACTGGCGATAAACTGCACGGCCAGAGTGCCGTTGACGTTGTGTTGGATACCAACCGAATCTCGTTCCACAGCGCGCTTACGAAGCACAAGCAGCATCTGCAATCGCAGTAGCTCGTCGAAGGCCAGCCGTCGCCGCGCTTGTTGCGCAGCGCCCATGCTTTCGGGCTCGTGGATGTTGCGCATGGCCACCGTGCGATGAATAAGATCGAGCTGATCCAGATGGATCTCGGGCACCGGGTCGGCGAACTCACCAGCGCGTTGCAGCGCCTCTTGCATCCACTCCCCCAGCTCCCAGGTGGTCAGCCCACTTTTCTCCGACTGCGGATACAACGGCACAATTTTGCCTGTGCGCTTACCAACCAGATCGACTACCGGATTGGTCATCTGCCGGTTGCCCTTGAACACCGTGATACGGCCGAAGAGCGCCACTTCCGTACCGGCCGGCAGTTGCTTGGCCCGCCATGGCTGTTTGAAGAACGTGGCCTTCAAGTAGCCCGACCCGTCGAACACATCCACCTCCACCATCATGGGACCCTGGCGGGTCTTGCGGCTCTCGGACCGCTTCACCGTGGCAAGTATCAACGCCTCGGCACCCACCT
This sequence comes from Acidimicrobiales bacterium, assembly GCA_025358985.1. GTDB lineage: Bacteria > Actinomycetota > Acidimicrobiia > Acidimicrobiales > JANYDT01 > JANYHQ01. Next base: position 916 of record JANYHQ010000303.1, on the reverse strand, counting down.
CCAACTCCCGGATGCTGACTTGATTGGTGCGATCGAGATAGCGGCGGGGATAGTGGGTGAGCAGATCCAGCACCGTGTCAATCCCCATCTCGTGGAGGCCAGCCAAACGCTTGGGGCCAACCCCGTTGAGCACATCAACGTTCACACCGGCAAGCTGGCGGAGACGGCGGTCCATGCGCGCCACGATAGATAACGTTGCCCCTATGTGCCGCAACATCACCACCCTGCGCGGGCTGCAACCGTCGGCCACGGCCGAGGAAATCGAAGCTGCTGCTCGTCAATACGTCCGCAAGGTCAGTGGCGTGCAGTCCACGTCGGCGCACACCGCCGAGGCGTTCGAGCGCGCCGTGGCCACCGTCACCACCGCCACCGCCGCGCTCCTCGTCGAGTTACCGCCGCGCCAACAACCGCCACCCACCGTGCCCCCGTTGCGCCGACCGTCGGTGCGGGCTCGTATCGATCTCCGCAAGTAGCCGCTACTCCACGCCAAACAGGTATGGGTAGAGCGGTTGACCACCGTGATGCACTTCGGTGGTGACGCTGGGATGGTGATCCGTGACCCACTCCGTGACCAGCCGGGTGACGGCGGGAGACGACCCGTCACCTTCGATGATGGTGACGATCTCGTGGCGGTCATCCACCAACTTGGCCAACAGCGCGATACATGCGGCTGGCAGTGCGGAATCCACGACCACAATGCCACCATCTCGGGCGATGCCCAGCCAGTCACCATCGGCGATCGGAACGCTGAAGCCCGGGCCGTCGCTGGTGGAATGGCGGACGGCCCGGGTGATTTCCCCGGACACCACCGAATCAGCCGCCACCCGCATGGCCTCGGCATTGGCGGCCCCGTCCCCCCGAGGGTCGTACTGCATGGCCGCCGCCAGTCCCTCGGTGACCCCCCGGGTACCAATCA
>JANYHQ010000292.1 GCA_025358985.1 Acidimicrobiales bacterium | reverse complement strand
CATCCCGGGTTCGGTATCTCCGTCACGCTGCCCGAGTTGGTGGGGCCCGCCCGCGCTGCCGACATCTTGCTCACCGGTCGACGTATCTCCGGGGAGGAGTGCTTTGCCCTCGGGTTGGCCAATCGGTTGGTGGCCCGTGACGAGGTCCGGCCCACCGCTCTGGCCCTCGCCGCCGAGATCGCCTCCGCTGCCCCCCTGGCCGTACAAGCCACAAGGGCCACGTTGCGCGACGGGTTGTATGCGCGGGTCCGGACCCAGTTGGCTCATGAGCGCCAAACGCAGGACCGCCTGTCCGCCACTGCCGATGCCGAGGAGGGTATTGCCTCCATGTTGGAGCGTCGCGACCCGGTGTTCACAGGCCGTTAGAAGCTCCGAGAAGCTCCTAGAAGCAGCGCGTCCCGAACGGGGGCGGGCTGAGGTCCACCAGGAAACGGGTGGTGAGGGTGTCCACGCAGCTCAGCCCAGGGAACACGCCGTGACCGGTGCGATCCACCGGGATGATGGATGCCCCGATGCTCTGGGCCAGTTGCTGGCTCCATTCATGGGGAGTGGTGAGGTCCCAGACAGTGCTGATCACCAACGTGGGACCCGATGCCACGGTCGGTGCCGTACGAGCGGGTCGGGGCGGTACCGGCCAATTGAGACACGAGCCGCCGGCGGTGAGTATGTCGAGACGAGTCACAAAATGGGGAGCAACGGTGGCCACGCGGCCGCTGAGGTCATCCAACTCCGCCTGGGTGGTGGGCATGAATCCGTCCCTACAAACGGTGGACAAATACACCGCCAGTGCATTGTCACGAGCGGCCGTATCGGCCGAGCTGAGATCCAGCGACGACACCAACGCGTTCACCCGAGTCAGTGATCCGGTGGTGATGAGGTCTCGCAGGATGAGTCCCAGCGTTGACCACCGACTGTCGGTGCGCAGTTCGTTGTCCACCAGTAATTCGAACAGGGCCCGGTCCAACGTGTACCCATTTCCCGCCACCGGGAAGGCCGCCACCTGCGTGGCCAACGCCGTGTATCGGATACTGAGGTCGGTCCCATCGTTGAAGGCACATGACGGTCGAGCGGTGCAGTACTGCAGGAAGGATGCCAGCGTGGATTCCCGCGCCTCCAACTGATCGATGATGCGCTGCTCGGGGGCCGTGGCCGGGTCCGTGGGACTGTCGAGCACCATGGCTCGCACCCGCTCCGGAAACAATGTGGCGTACGCCCTTCCCAGTTGGCCCCCATAGGAGTAGCCGACGAACGTGATGGTGGGTTCACCCATGGCGGCGCGCACGGTGTCCATGTCGCGGGCATTGGTTTCGGAGTCGGTGGTGAGCAGTTCTTGGCTGGCGTTGAGCTTGCACGCAGCCGTGTAGCGGAGTCGCGCTTCACGATTGGTGGACAGATCGGTGATGTCGCCGCAACGGAATGGGGTACTGCGGGGGAGGCCGCGCGAGTCGACGCCGATGAGATCAAATCGTGCTCGTACCTCAGCAGGCAGACGTTTTTCCAGGCTTTGTACCACGGACACCGACGAGCCTCCCGGCCCGCCCGGGTACATGAACAGTGTCCCGATCCGATCCGCCGACGTGGCTCGGCTTCGGATCACTTGCAGTGTGAGGTTTCCCCCTGACGAGCCGCTTTCCCCGCTCTGGTCGTAGCTGCGGGGCACCACCACCCGGGCACAGTCGTATAGGCCACATGTGGTCCAGGTGATCGGCGTGGGGACGAACGGCGCAGTCGGTGCCAGTGTGGTGGACGTTGTCGTTGTCGTGGCTGGCATGGTGGTGGCTGGCGTGACAGTGGTCGTGACGGTCGGCACCCGCAGCCTGGCTTTGGAACCCTTGCGGACGGCGGCGCCGGTCGAGGTCGGTGCCAGAGTCACCAGCGACAGTCCCACCACTGCCAGCCCAAACAGAAGCGGATTCCGTCGACCGTGCATAGACATAGCTTCCCCCACTTCACGGGCTCCATCGCACCTGTTACCCGGTGCCACGTTCCGCGTACCAGTATGGGGAGATGAGCGTTACCGCCACCCAGGACCTGCGCCTCGGACTCACCGCCGAGCTGGTCAATGCCACGTCCTACGACAATGCCGTGAGCCGCTTCGCCGAGCGTCGTATCCCGCTACCCACCTTTGCCCAATTGGCCTATCCGGCCACTGCTCCGGCCGCCGCCATTGCTTCGTTGAACGGGGTGAATCCCGATGCCGCCGACGCTGCCAACCTGTGGCGGGTCAACTGGTACAACGATGCCGACCGTTCATCGCGGGTGGACGTTCCCCAGCATGTGGTGCTGCCCCCGTCGCTCACTGGCGTGGACGCCAAGGTGGTGGTGGTGCTGGGAAACAAGTTCCCCATGATCCGGGCGCACAAGGTGCTGGCCGCCTATTCGTGTCTGGCTCCGCGGATCGTCACCGGTCAGTTCGACCCCACCGTGCAGCGCGCCATTTGGCCGTCTACCGGTAACTATGCGCGCGGAGGGGTTGCCATCAGCCGCATCATGAGCAGTCGTGGTACCGCGGTATTGCCTGAGG
>JANYHQ010000259.1 GCA_025358985.1 Acidimicrobiales bacterium | reverse complement strand
GGTACTCCATGGGGGGGCGGGCAGCACTGCACCTGGCACTGTCACAACCGGAATTGGTGCAACGTCTGGTGCTCATCGGGGCCACCGCCGGGTTGGATACACAGGCCGAACGCCAAGAACGTTGTGACGCTGACCACGTTCTGGCCCAGCGTTTGCTGGGTGATGGTCTGGGGCCCTTCATCGATGCCTGGCTGGCGGGACCGTTGTTTGCCACGCTCACGCCAGAGCTTGCCTGTCGGGATGAGCGCCTCACCAATCGACCCGCAGGTTTGGCCGCCAGCCTGGAGCACTGCGGCACCGGTCGACAGGAGTCGCTCTGGCAACGGTTGCGCGAATTGGACATGCCGGTACTGGTGATCGCCGGGTTACACGACACCAAGTTCACGGCACTGGGGAAACGCATGGTGGACTCCATTGGTGACAACGCCACGATGGTGGTGCAACGAGGCGCCAACCATGCTGTCCATCTCGAGCAACCCGCAGAGGTAAGTGCGCTTATCTCTGCGTTCGTAGCGCCCGCTGGATAGTGAAGTGGTCCAACCGCTCCATGTCTGGTTCGGGGGCTACTCCGGCACCCGTAGGCACCTTGATACGTCCGTCGATCATAGTGAGGTCGGGCCACGGATCGTCGGCCAGCCATCGCCGGGCCGGTGACACATCGCCGGTGATGGTGAAACCGGGCGTGGCCGCCAACGCCGCCAACGCATGACGGCCCAGTCCACACTCCAACATCCCCCCGGCCGTGAGCGCCACCCCCCACTCGACGCATAGCGCCCGTAACGCCATGGCTGTGCTCAATCCGCCCAATCGGGGCGCCTTCAGGCTGATGGTGCGCAGCAATCCAGCTTGGTGCAGCTGATGTGCGTCCGTGATGGTGGCCACCGACTCATCGGCGACGACTGGCAAGTTCGTAGAGTCAATAAGCGCGCGTAGTGATGCAAGATCGCTCACCTCAAAGGGTTGTTCTATTGCTGTCACACCGGCTTGCACCATGGTCAACAACTCACCCAGGGTGTCTGAAGTGAACGACGCGTTGGCATCCACCTGTAGCTCCACCTCAGGGAATCGTCGCCGTACCTCCTCAACGATGGCCACCGACGGGCCCGGCACCACTTTCAGCTTCACCCGAGTGAAGCCCTCAACCGCCAGCGCACTGATGTCGTCCAAAGTGACGCTCAACGAGGACAGTCCCACGGCCACGCCTGCCGTGACCCACTCGTACCCCGCACCCAAGTACGTGGCCAACGACTCACCGGCCGCCTTCAGGGTCATATCCAACTCGGCCATCTCCAACGCTGCATGGGCCATAGGAGCAACCAGAGGATCAATCAACGAGGTTCGGCTCAGCAATTCGTAAGCGCCTCGGGCATATTCGGACGAGTAGTTGGGCTGATTCAAAGCCGAGCACTCTCCCCACCCTGACCCATGCGCGGTTTCCACATGCACCACCACTAGGTCGCGTGTGCCACTCGCCCCGCGGTCATGGGCCGTGCGTAATTGATTGTGCACCGGCAAAGACAACAACCGTATGTCCACATATGTAGTTGTATCGGTCATGGCGGTGATGGGCGCGCTACAGCCCGGCCGCTTTCATCAGTCGCTGCTGTTCTGATCGCATTGTGATCACGTCGGCATTGGTGGCCCACCCGCGACCTTCGCGCACAGCCGCTTCCAAATCGGAAATGTATGCCACCACGCTGGCCGCTTGGAAGAGGGGCGTCAGAGGGAACTCTCCGGCTTCAGCTTGGTAGCCCTCCCGCCAGTGGTGGTGCAATCGTCGGCGAACGCGATTGAGCAGGGCGTTGATGAGGCTCGGCGGAAGGGGGATACGCAATAGTGCATTTTCAGTGAAGGCAAGATCGGCTCGTCGGTCGGTTATTGCCGCTCCGGGCCAATCGAGAACCGCCGTGAGCGTGCCGCCATGGGCCAATACGTTCAGAGGGTGGTAATCGAGATGACAAAAAGTATCAATGCGAGCCTCACGGGCCAACGCCTCCGTTAAGGGGCCATCATCGATCGTGTTCCGGATTTGGCCAACACCGAGACGGCGCACCGTAGATGGCGCAGGAATCGAATGAATGTGCGCCTGCAACGCGCCAAACTGACGCGCCAAAGACGCCAATTGCCACGGCCTGCGCTTCACTGCATCGACTAGGGGCATTCCGGGCATCAGTTGCTGAATGAACACCGGCACGCCGTCTACGTCACCCACTGCCTCATTCACGGGCACCGCCAACCCGGCGTGTCGGGCACACTCCATGGCCGCCGCCTCGTTGGCTGCCTTGGCCGTGGCAACGGGCCCAGAACCCCATACATCCGCAGCACATGCGAGCGTCCATCCGCAGTACCGAAGCGCCAGAGATGGTTGTCCCACCCGCCTTTCAACGGTTGCGGTGAAGCAACCGCCTTCCACCCCATGCGCTCCAGGATTGGTATCGGATCAGGGGTCACAGGGGCGCATCATGCAACACAATTGGTCTGAGCTCAGAATTGACATCGACGCTGCCAACCCGTGGTCCGAGTCGTTGGCCACCGCTAACGCTTCGTCTGCCTGTCCACATCAAACTCTTACTTGACTTCGAAACGGGCGAGTGTGTCGGTATCGAGCTGGATGCCCAAGCCCGGGCCCGAAGGCACCACGATGTCACCGTCGGCATTGACCCTGACGGGTTCCGCCAGCATGAAATCACGCCGTTCGGGGGTCCAACCGGGTGGATCGTAGGGAAACTCGAAGTACGGGCCGGCCCCCACCCCGGCGGCCACGTGCACATTGGCCAGTACACCAATGCCGTTGGTCCAACTGTGGGGCGTGAACCAGCGATTGCGCGCATGGGCCAACTCCGCCAACGTACGTGCGCGTAGCATTCCTACGGCCAGCACCACGTCGGGCTGATACACGTCGAAGGCATCGTGATCCATGGCATCGAGAAGCTCGTGGAATGAGCGCATCATCTCTCCTGCCGCCACCCGCTGGCCCTCGGCGCGCAGTTGTTGGTATCCCCGTAGATCGCCATACGGCAGTGGCTCTTCCATCCACAACACATCCATCTCCCGGAGCGCAGATGCAGTTCGCCGGGCTCGTGGCACGTCACTAGCTGGGGCAATGTCACCTGCCATCCGCCATGCCTGGTTCATGTCCACCATAATGTCCATGGAGTTTCCTATTGCATCACGGGTGGCGCGCACTGCCGCTAGGCCTTCGTCGATGTGGTGGCGGTCGATCCGGATCTTGAGAGCCTTGAAGCCCTGCGCCCGCAACGCCAACGCCGACTCCGCCCGAGCCTCTGGAGCCTTCAGTTCGCCACATGAAGCGTATGCGCGCAGACGATTAGTGCTGTTGCCAAACAGTACCGACACCGGCTGACCAGTGACCTGACCAATGATGTCCCACAGGGCCACCTCCAACGGCCAATACCTACTGCCATGAAATGCCGCCGTCTCCAACCGCTTGACCTGATCCACGATCTGCAACGGATCG
>JANYHQ010000212.1 GCA_025358985.1 Acidimicrobiales bacterium | reverse complement strand
CGGGCTCGGAGGCATGGGGTTGTCGTGTCCCATTGGTGTGGCCAAAGCGTAACTTGGCCGGAGCCCACCGAAGTGGTCGCAAAACTCGTCACCGGCGAGGGAGTTTTGCTACGAGAACAACGGGGTCGCGCCGTAGTATTGGCGAATGAGCACCTTTCCTGATCGGCGCATGCGGCGTCTGCGGCGTACCCCGGCGCTGCGCCGCATGGTGGCCGAAACGCACCTCGGTGCCGAGGATCTGGTGGCCCCGCTCTTTGTACGTGAAGGCATCACCGAGCCGCAACCCATTGCCTCGTTGCCCGGTGTCATGCAACACACTCGTGAGTCGGTCCGCAAGGAAGTGGCGGAGTTGGCGGCACTGGGCGTAGCGGGGGTGATGCTGTTCGGGGTTCCCTCGCACAAGGACGAGTTGGGGTCCGGGGCGTTCGACTCGCACGGCATCGTTCAGGCCACCTTGGGCGACCTCCGCCACGAGGTGGGTCAGCAGATGGTGCTCATCACTGACCTCTGCGTGGATGAGTACACCAGCCACGGTCATTGCGGCATCGTGGGCGCCGATGGCCATGTGGACAATGACGCCACCCTGGCGCTGTACGCCAAGGCGGCGGTGGCTCAAGCTGATGCGGGCAGCCATATGGTGGCGCCCAGCGGGATGATGGATGGTCAGGTGGCGGCCATTCGTGCCGCGTTGGACGGTGCTGGGCACGCCCATATCCCCATCCTCGCCTACGCCGTGAAGTACGCATCGGCGTTGTACGGCCCGTTTCGTGATGCGGTGGATGTTCAGATCGTGGGGGGTGGTGATCGCAAGGGCTATCAACAGGATTGGCGCAATGCCCGAGAGGCTCTCATGGAGCTGCAGCTGGATCTGGATGAGGGGGCCGACATCGTTATGGTGAAGCCCGCCATCACGTACCTGGACATCATTGCTAAAGTACGCGCACTTACCAATGTGCCATTGGCGGCGTATCATGTGTCGGGTGAGTACGCCATGCTGAAGGCGGCTGCCGCCAACGGATGGATCGACGGGCCAGCCGTGGCGCTGGAGCAACTCACGGCCGTGAAACGCGCTGGCGCCGATGTCATCCTCACCTATCTCGCGCGGGAGATGGCAGAGGTGCTTCGATGACCAACACGCTGTGCGCACGAGTGGGCGGCTGCGCCGAACCAGTGGGGGGTTGCCCCACGGCCAACGGAACGTTGTGCGGAGAAACCAACGCATCCATGTTCGACCGCGCCCAAAGAGTGCTGGTGGGAGGCGTCAACTCACCGGTACGGGCCTTTCGTAGTGTGGGCGGTGTGCCATACACGGTGGCCGGTGGGCTGGGCGGCGAGGTATGGGACGTCGAAGGAAATCGCTATATGGACTTCGTACAGTCCTACGGAGCGTCCATCCTTGGTCACGCCCACCCCAAGGTGGTGGAGGCTGTGCAACGCGCCGTCACCGAGGGCAGTGCGTTCGGGGCCCCCACCTATCGCGAGGTGCTACTGGCCGAGGCCATCTGCACCAGAGTGCCCGGGGTGGAGATGGTGCGGATGACCAGTTCCGGCACGGAGGCCACCATGAGCGCCATCCGTCTGGCCCGCGGTGTCACTGCCCGCACCAAGGTGGTGAAGTTCGGTGGCTGCTATCACGGGGCCTCCGATGCACTGCTGGCCGAGTCGGGCAGTGGGGTGGCGCAACAGAGTCTTCCGGGTACCGCGGGTGTGCCGCCCAGTGCCGTGGCCGACACCTTGGTGATGCCGTACAACGTGGTACCCCGTCTTGATGGTGACGTGGCCGTGGTGATTGTGGAACCGGTAGCGGCCAACATGGGATTGGTGGCGCCTGCTCCCGGCTTCTTGGAGGGGTTACGGGCCGAGTGCACCCGCGTAGGGGCAGTACTGCTCTTCGACGAAGTCATCACCGGCTTTCGGCTGGGTAACGGTGGAGGGTCGCAGCGTTTCGGCGTACAACCCGATCTGTGGGCATGGGCCAAAGTCATCGGCGGCGGGTTGCCGGTAGGTGCCTTCGGTGGGTCCCGGGCCATCATGGAGTACCTCGCCCCATTGGGCCCGGTGTATCAGGGGGGCACCATGAGCGGCAATCCGGTGGCCTGTGCCGCCGGCCTGGCCGTCCTCGACATGATGACCGACGCCGCCTACGTCGAGCTTGGTATGCGCGCTGAGCTGTTTGCCAGTGCGCTACGGGCGGCAGTGGGCGCACACCTGCGCGTACAGGTGCCTAATGTGGGTTCTTTGGTGGGGATCTTCATGGGACCGGAGGAGGTCACCAACTACGACGAGGCCAAGGCGGTCAACACCAACGGCCTGTATGCGCCGTACTTTCACGCCGTACTGCGCCGGGGGGTGGCCATGGCGCCGGGCGCTTACGAGGCTATGTTTGCCTCGTTGGCCCATAG
>JANYHQ010000202.1 GCA_025358985.1 Acidimicrobiales bacterium | reverse complement strand
CGATGGTCGCGCTGTCAGCGCACGGTTTTATCTGGAGCCAGTCGAGAATGACGGCGCTACGGTTGACGACGCAGTGAGTTCCCAGGTCGTTCGCCAGTCGGGCGACGCGTCGATCAACGAAACGTTCCCTCGATGGTCTACCGACTCCGGTGTCACCTTCCCTTTCCCCGTGAAGCCTTGGATCGCCGACACCACGACCGACACCCCTCGGAAGGCCTCGGTCAGACTGGCAGTATTGCGGACATCGCCCCGAACAACGTCGATGCCCTTTCGGGCGAGATGCACGGCTCGTGCCGGGTTGCGCGTCAAGACGCGCACGGCTTCACCCCTGTCGGCAAGGTCGATAACCACAAGAGAGCCGAGCCGACCGGTCCCCCCTGCCACCAGGATCACGACGCGTCGCCCGACTGGCGAACGACCTGGGAACTCACTGCGTCGTCAACCGTAGCGCCGTCATCGTGGACTGGCTCCAGATAAAACCGTGCGCTGACAGCGCGACCATCGCGAACCACGAACAGAATTACACCGCAGAGGTGATGGATGGTGAGATCACGCCGTGTTCCTCGCATGTCCCATTCGGTCCAGGCCACGTCACCGGTGACAGTGCACCGCAGAACTTCGACGTGGAGGTCGGGGACGAACTCGAAGATTTGTTCCCAGTTGCGTCGAACTTGGGCACGACCGCCAAAACCGCGAGCCGGATGGCAGGGTGTTTCGTTGACGTAGTCGGCGTCGAAGCAGTCCACCAGGGCGTCGATGTCCCGCGTGTTCGTGGCGTGCACCAGGCGTTGCACCATTTCTGTCGGTCTGTCCATCTTGCTCCTATCCCAAGTCCGAACTTGAATATTTCGATCTAGTGGACTAGAATGAACATCATGGATCCGATTCGATCGGACGTCAAGCAGAAACGTCCCTACGACACCAGCCTTCGTCAACAGCAGGCACAACTGACACGTGACTCGATCGTCGCCAACGCAACCGAGCTGTTCCTGCGAGATGGCTACACCGCCACCACGGTCGCGTCGATCGCCAGAGATGCCGGAGTCTCAGCCGACACCATCTACAAGACGTTCGGAGGCAAGCCAGGCCTCGTGCGAGCAATCCGAGCCAAGGCCCTCGAAGGAGATGGCCGAGTGCCAGCAGAGCAACGATCCGACACAATCCAGTCCACCGAGCCCGATCCCCGCAAGATCATCGAGACATGGGGCCGACTCACCAGCGAAGTCGCACCACGGGTGGCTCCGATCCTGTTGCTTCTGCGAGCGGCCGCAGCAAGCGATCTGGAAGTCCAATCGCTGCTCGATGAAATGGACGACGATCGTCTTCGCCGGATGACACTCAACGCTCGAAGGTTGCGCGACGCCGGACACCTAAGGGATGGAATCACGCTGAGCCAAGCGGCCGACATTCTCTGGACCTACAGCGCCCCCGAACTCTACGAACTGCTCGTCCTACGCCGACACTGGTCCCGTAAACGCTACGGATCGTTCGTGTCGGAGGCCATGATTGCCAGACTGCTCAATTCAAGTTGGTGATCGCAAGCTGCAACTCTTCGACCAGCCACGCAGGAATCGGGATCATCCGCTGACCGCTATCGATCTTCGGACCCTACCGATGAGTTTCGCCTTTTACCCACATCTGGACTTCTTCGATGGTGATCGACAGGTCAGCGACGTCGAGGTCCCCCACGCGCAGGCCGCACAACTCGGATGTTCGCAGCCCGGCGAAAACGAGGAGCCAGGCCGCAGGCCGGAACCACTCGCCGGTGTGTTGATGATGAACCGTTCACGGCTGACAAGCGGGCTAAGTTACGGAGATTGCTAGCTAACGCCGAGTTGGGAGCGTGCTGTGATTGAGATGCGGGCGGCCATCGTCGGGCGTGAGCACGAGTTGGCTGTGATCGACGCATTCGTGGCGGGCGGCGAAAGGGCATCTGCGTCTCTGATGCTGGACGGGGTGGCAGGCATCGGCAAGACGTCGTTGTGGGCCTACGGGCTGAGCGAGGCGGCACGGCAGGGAGTGGCCGTTCGTTCGAGTCGCTGCACGATCGCTGAATCTGCGTGGGCGTTCGCCGGCTTGGGGGACCTGTTCGACAGTATTCCTAGCGATGTGCTTGACGAGTTGCCTGAGGTGCAACGCTACGCACTGGCTGCGGCCCTCTTGCTCGAAACCCCTTCAGCGGTGACGCCGAGTGACCGGGTGGTTGCGGTGGCGGTGCTCGGTGTGCTTCGTCAGATTTCCCACGGTGGCCCGCTGATGATCGCGATAGATGATGTGCAGTGGCTCGATGAGGCGTCTCGTTCGGTGTTGACATTCGCGCTCCACCGCATGGGTGACGAACGTATCCGCTTGCTGGTGACGCAACGATCAGAAGCTGCCAATGATGACGAGTCTGCTGCATCGTGGCTCGGCATGGCCGGCACACGTTTGACAATCGGGCCGGTAACTGTCGGTGCGCTCCGCCAGATCGTCGGGGCCCGGCTGTCCATGACGTTGTCTCGGCCCACGTTGACCCGTCTCCATAACGCAACGGGTGGAAACCCGATGATGTCGCTCGAGATGGGGCGGGCGTTGCAGCGTCGCGGCGCCGAGCCGAGCCCAGACCAGCCGCTACCGGTCCCAAGCGACCTGAGGATCCTGGTAACCGAACGGCTGAAGGGCCTCTCCGAAATTGCACGCGAGGTGTTGCTGCTCGCCAGCGCACTGGCTCACCCAGACGCGCGCACTATCGCAAACGCACTCGACGACCCGTCGTCGGTCGTGGCATGCCTCGAAGAACTTACCCTTGCTGGTGCTATCGAGGTTGACGAGCAAAGGCTGCGTTTCGGCCATCCGTTACTCGCATCCGTTCCGTACGAGGAGCTGAATGGTGAGCGTCGTCGAGCCTTGCATAGACGACTCGCTCGCAGCGTTACTGATCCCGAGGAACACGCCAGGCACGTCGCACTCGGAACCGACGGACCCGACGAGGTCGTGGCGCTGGCGCTGGACCTCGCTGCGCTGCAGGCGCGTGCACGCGGGAGCACAGCAGCTGCGGCACAACTGGCGATTCTAGCGCTCAGCCGAACGCCTGCCAGCCATGTGGTGGAACTGCTTCGCCGTCGCGTGGCTGCGGCGAAATACGCATTCCACAGTGGAGACACGGCCAACGCACGGGCGATGCTCTTGGCGGGCTGCGACGATGTACCGCCCGGCCCGGACCGCGTCGACGGCCTGTTGCTGCTGGCCATGATGGAGTATTGGACCGAGGGCAGCCCCGCTGCAGCGCGCCGATGCGAACAGGCACTGAACGAGGCAGGCGACGATCCGGTCATGCTCGCTCGGTGCCACGCAGGTCTGGCCGATCTCGCTCCATTCAACGCGCCTCGACTTCTGGCCCACGCCCGCCGCGCTGTCGAGTTGATCGGGGATGCCGACCAGCCCGTCGACGTGCTCGCCAACGCGCTGAAGAATGTCGCCTACCACGAACTGCGCCTCGGCCAAGGTCTGTCGCTAGCGGTCCTTCAACGAGCAGTCGCTATCGAGCAGCGGGGCGAACCGCTGCCTGTGCTGGAACGGATCGGCATGTACATGGGGATGCTGCTGCGGTTTGCGGGCCAGTTCGAAGCTGCGCGCACGTGGTTACTGACCATGCTGGGCTGCGCCCGAGACGAGGGAGACGAGAGTGCGCTTCCGACCATTTTTGGCCATCTTGCGCTGCTTGAATGTTGGGTTGGGGACTATGCCCGTTCGATGGCGTACGTCGAGCAGGGCAACGCGTTCGCTGTCCTAACCGGTGTCGGCTCGCCATCCGTTACCGCGGCGAACGCGCTCATCGAGACACTCATCGGTGACATCGATACGGGGCGCCGCGTGGCGAAGGCGGCAGTCGCCGACGATGAAGCACGCAATGACATCGGCGACGTAGCGTGCGATCTCCGAAGCCTCGGTTTCGCCGAACTGGCCGCCGGCAATCTGGCCGAGGCAGCCGAACACTTGCTCCGCGCGTTGGCGATCGCTGATGAACTGGGTGTGAGGGAGCCCTCAATCCTTCGTATCCACGCCGACGCAGTGGAAGCGCTTCTCGGACTCGGCCGGCTTGATGAGGCCGAGCGAATCACCGCTGATCTGGAACGCAGCGATCGTGTGCAGTCGCAATGGGCCCGAGCAATGGCGCATCGCTGTCGTGGGCTGCTGGCGGCGGCGAATGGTGACCTCACGGGCGCCGCAACGGCGCTGACTGCGGCCGTAGTAGAGCATGCCGCAGTCATGATGCCGTTCGAGGAGGCGAGAACCAGGCTGTGGCTTGGCACTGTGCTGCGCCGCTCCGGTCATCTCCGTGATGCACGCCTTGCGCTTGACGTTGCGCTGCAGTTCTTCAATCAACTCGGCACGCCGATGTTCGCCGAGCGGACCCGCTCCGAGCTCGGCCGGATCGGTGGCCGCGTCACCAGCCTTCTCGCGCTCACCGTCACCGAAGCTCGGGTGGCCGAACTGGTCGCCGACGGCAAGACGAACAGCGAAGTGGCCGCAGCACTGTTCGTCAGCGTGCGGACAGTGGAGAGTCATCTCGGTCGCGTGTACCGCAAACTCGGACTGCGGTCGAGAACCGAACTTGCTCGGCTCCAGTTCGAACAGCGTTCCTCGACGCAACGATGACCTAAAAGCGTCGACGCTGGGCAAACTTGCGTAGCAGTACCGATGCCGACGCGAATAGGGATC
>JANYHQ010000021.1 GCA_025358985.1 Acidimicrobiales bacterium | reverse complement strand
CGGATCCTCGGGCCGGTCGAACTTGACCGTGGCGACGGGTCATGTGCGGCGTTGAGCCCGCGGCCGCGCATGGTGATGGCATTGTTGGCTGGCCATCGTGGGTCCGTTGTCTCGGTTGACCGTTTGTGTGATGCGTTGTGGCCCGATGACCAGCCCACATCCGCCGTGGCAACACTGCAGAGCCACATGTCCCGGGTACGCCGATTGGTGGTTCCGGAGGGGCATATCGAGTCCGTCGACGGTGGGTATCGATTCGACATTGCCTACGGCTCAATCGACGGTGACCGATTTGAACACTTGGTGGAGCGAGCACGCAGCGCGTCATCGTCAGAGGCACCCGATCTATATCGGGCGGCCCTGGATTGGTGGCGAGGGCCAGCATTCGGCGAGTTGGCTGACCACGAGTGGTTGCGGCCTCACGCAGTGCGCCTCGATGAGCTCCGCTTGAGCGTCACGGAGGAATGGGTCGAAGCCCGGCTCGTCATCGGAGGGGATGGATCGCTCACCGGCGATCTCGAAGGGTTCACCAAGTTGCACCCGCTGCGCGAACGGTTCCTTCGTCAGCTGATGGTGGCCCTGTATCGAGAAGGCCGGCGAGCCGAAGCGTTGCGCCGGGCCAATGATTTCCGAACACTGCTACGCAACGAAATGGGACTTGATCCGTCACCAGCAATACTTACGGTGGAAACGCAGATTTTGGCTGATGACACGGCACTGATGGGCCAGGCCGAAGTTTCATATACGCCACGAGAGTGGCGAAAGATTGTTGACGATCCCACCCGCCTGGTCGGGCGCGATGATGATCTTGTTCGCATCGGTGAAGCCATTGGACTGGCGACACTGGTGACACTGGTAGGACCGGGAGGCGTGGGGAAGACGCGTTTGGCCCGTCGGATCGCCAGTGCCACTGCTGGGTACGACGATGGTGTGGCGTTCGTAGAGCTTGCGGCGGTGAGCGACCCGGCGTCGCTCCCTCACGCCATTGCGACTGCGCTCGACGTACAGCAGCGCCATGACTTGAGCATCGAGGACTCGGTGCTCACCACGCTTTCGCAACGACACCAACTGGTGGTGTTCGACAACTGCGAGCACCTCCTCGACACACTCGTGCCGTTGGTGGACAGTATCCGTACCCGGTGCCCTCGTCTCTGGATGCTGGCCACATCGCGTGAAGCGTTGGGTTTACCCGGCGAGGTGGTTGTGGCGATCCAGCCGTTGTCGGTCGGTGACGACGACGTGGCTGACCTTTCAACGGTTTCGGTCTCATCCGCTGTCGAACTGCTGGTTGAGCGAGTAGCCGCCACCGTTCCTGGTTTCATCCGTACAGCTGCGAACGCAGCTGTTCTTGGAGAGATATCCCGACGTCTCGATGGCCTCCCCTTGGCACTCGAGCTCGTTGCCGCGCGGTTCAGGTCACTCGATGCTGAAACGGTGCTGAACCGACTCGTGGTGCCAGCCGTTGTACTCGACACCAGCATGCGTTCGGCGGACCCTCGCCATCGCACACTGCGCGACACCATTGCCTGGTCGTATGCGCACTTGACTGTTGAGGAGCAGGTGTTCTTCGCACGGCTCTCCACGTTCGCTGGAAGTTTTGATCTTCCTTCGGTGGAAGCAGTCTGTGAGGTTCGAACCCACGGGCGGGGAAAATCTGGCGATTACGTCGACGTGCTGGCGGCACTGGTGGACAAGTCGATGGTTCAAATCGTCAATCGTGACAGCGCCCGCTATCAGTTGCTGGAGACGCTGCGCGAGTACGGACGCGAGCGCCTTGTCGAACTTGGATCAGCCGACGCCATTGGAGACGCCCATGTTCGCTGGTTTGCCGAACTTGCGGAACGGGCCAGTGTCGGCATGGCAGGACCAGATGAAGTGCTGTGGTCACAACGAATTGAATGGGACTTCGACAACTATCGAGCAGCGCATAGTCGGTGTGTCCTCACCGGTGATGTCGATGCCGCGCTTCGCCTAGTGGCCGGGCTTCGTGAGTTTGCCTTCCGGCGTATCCGCTACGAGCTCACGGCCTGGGCCTCGACTAGCCTCACCATGCCGGGCGCGTCCGCACACCCGAAGTACCCGGTGGCTCAAGCCGTGGTGGCCTACGGCCATTACGTGCGGGGCGACCTTGCGGCGTGCATTGCCCTCGCCATGACGGCGGTGACCCACGAGCACTACGAGGCCGAAGGAAGCGGTCTGGCCGAACGCACCCTCGGTAATGCGTACTTCTACCTCGGCCAAATAGACGAAGGGCGCCTCTGGGGGGATCGCATGGTGGAGTCGGCACGACGCGGGTCCCCATCGCGACTCGCACATGCGCTCTACATGCGATCGGTCGGCGAAACCAGTGTCGGGCGCACGGTGCACGGTGCGATAACCGCCGGTGAGGCCCGCGCTACAGCTCGCCTCAGCGGATCGCCGACCGCAATCGCACAAGCTTCGTACGCGCTAGGCGTTGCCCTCGAGGTGCCGGAGCCGGCCGAGAGCCTTCGCCTGTTGCGCGAGTCGGCACATCTTGCGGCGTCGGTGGGCAACCGCTGGATCGAGGCCTTCGCACAGACCGAGGTTTGGTGGATTGAGGCTCGCAACGGAGATGTCCACAAAGCACTCGCCGGGTCTGCCCGGGTGATCGACATATGGCACCGCGGTGGCGACTGGGCCAATCTTCGCCTGTCGCTCCGCCGAGTGGTGGGCCTACTCACCCAAGTGGGCGACCACTACGCCGCGGCTGTTCTCCATGGTGCGCTTGACGCATCAGGCGCCATGCCTGCGCTTCCGTTCAAGCGGCGTGACGCCGAGGATCTCGACGTCGCTGTTGCGGTGTTCACCGACGAACTTGGCCAGGCTCGCTTCGACGCTGCAGTCGAAGAAGGCGCCAGCCTGAGCGAAACCGCACTTGTGACATTCGTCCAAGAACGAATCGCCGCCCAGCAGGAACCCTGAGCGCAGCACATCGGCACCACGTCGGAGTGCGAACTGGCACTAAAAGCAGTTACTGCCACCGGTAGGGTTTGAAACATCACAAGGAGTGCACACTGCGGGTCCCCAAGTGCGCCGATCTGCCGCGATTCGGGCTAGCGCGGTTTGGCGCCGCCCCCCACCCGGAGCGTCTCGCCGGTGATCCAACTGGCACCGGGTGAGCACAGAAACAGCACCGCTGCTCCCATGTCGAGCGGTGTGCCAAAGCGTTGCATGGGGATGTTCCACTTCGACTCGGCCGCCGCTAGGTCGGCGTCGTTTTCAATGCCGAGGGCCTTCATGAATATCTCCGTTGGAACCGCACCGGGAGCGACGCCGTTCACCCGGATACGGGGAGCCAACTCGGCCGAAGCAGTTTGGGTGAGGGAGTTCACGGCTGCTTTGGCGGCACCGTAGTGACCGCTGCCGGGCACCGGCCCGGTTCCTGCACCAGACGAGATGTTGATGATCGATCCGGTGGTCATGTAGCGCGCCGCGGTGGTGATGCCTATCCACACCGCAGTTTGGTTGAGAGCAATGCAGTGGTCCCAATCTGTGCGACTCAGCTCCGTCAATGGCAGGCGCGCTGAAGATCCGCCGGCGTTGTTGACCCAGATGGACAGGGATCCGTATGCGTCCATAGCGGCGCGCGCCAGCGCATCTACTGCCGCGTCGTCGGTGACATCGGTGACCACCGCAATGGCGTCGCCACCATCGGCGCGTATGGTGGCCGCCACCGCCTCGATTTCATCGGCCCTTCGGGCCGCCACCACCACCTTGGCCCCAGCTGCTGCCAGGGTACGGGCAATGCCCTCACCGATGCCGCGTCCACCTCCAGTGATGACGGCAACCTCGCCGTCAAGAGAAAACAGTTCGCGGGGGGCGGGATAGTTGGTACTCATACTGACGTTCCTGACGGGAGAAGGGTTAGGGTTCCGGTGTTGCCGTTGACTTCGACGGGTGCGCCGTGGGGTATCAACAGTGTGGCGTTGGTGATGGAAACCACGCAGGGCACGCCCAGTTCGCGGCTCACGATCACGGCATGGCTGATTTGGCCACCGACCTCGACCACCACGGCAGCACTCGACATGAACAGCGGGGTCCAACTTGGATCGGTGGACGGGGCAACCAGGATGTCACCCGGTTGGAGGTCACCAGGGTCGCCCGGATCGAGAATGACACGGGCGATGCCGCGGGCCACACCCGGCGATCCGGCGATTCCGTGGAGGACGTCGCCGGCTACCGCTTTCCTGACGCCACTGGCCTGACGGGGCGCCCACTGGCTCAGCGGCGCCACCACGGCATCAGCAATGATGAACGGCGGTTGTAACCCAAACAGTGTTCGCCATTCGCGGTGTCGTTCAACCAGCGTGTCGGTGAAGGAGCTCGGGTCGCCAATGTAGGCGTCCAGCTCACCATCAAGGAGTTGGAACACCAGCTCACCATGATTGTTGCGCTCACCCAGTTCGCGAAATGCCAGTCGCGCCTCATGAAGTACTCGAACAATGGTGGTTTTCGTACGTTCCCGATGCGCCATCATC
>JANYHQ010000142.1 GCA_025358985.1 Acidimicrobiales bacterium | reverse complement strand
GGCGGCCGGTGTTCCAGCTCGGCCTGATACAGCTCGCTGACTTCATGGCGTCGAATACCGGCTGACGTTCCATCAGCAAACTGATGCTGGGACGCAAAGAACAGTGCGTGGTCATCCTCACCCAATTGGACCAACACAAAGCGCGTTACGGGACCGCCAAATAGATCCAGCTCCTCGTGATGGAGCCGCATGCGCTGGCGCTGGACTTCGATGATCCGGTCGTCCTCGCTATCACGACGGCAGTCCACCAACAGCAGTCGGGCGGGAGCGGGCGGGTCCACCACCATCATTGGTTCGTCGGGGTCAAGGCGGGCGCGCTGGGTGTGATGGCGGGCCACATATGCGTCGAGTGCATGGGCCAACACCTCAATGTCCAGGGGTCCCCGTAGTCGTGAGCTGGACATGATGGGACCGCCCCCCAGACGGGGGTTCAACTGATGTAACCACCACAGCACTTCCTGCACGGGGGCTAGACGGTAACGCCGCACCGGTTGGTATTCGACGGGCGCCAAATACGCAATCGCGTCGGCCTCGGCGTCGGCATCGGCATCGGACTGGACGGTGTGAGGGTTGGGCAGGTTGGAACTAGTGGTGAGCCGGATGAGTGCAACCAACTGTGCCACCGTTGGATGATCGAAGATGACGTGCAGCTCCAAGCGGATGCCAACTCGGCGCTCGATGTGGTGAAAGAGCTGGATGGCCAACAGTGAGTGGCCCCCCAATTCGAAGAAGTCATCATCGGCGGCGATGTACTCCACTCGAAAGAGCTCACGCCAGATGGCCGTGACGTGAGTTTCCAGATCCTGCCCGGAATCCTGTTCCTTCGCATGGGCGTCGTATGTGTGCATAGTGTGTAAGGCGTTTCGGTCGAGCTTGCCGTTTCGATTCAGCGTGAGTTCGGGCACCAGTACTATTTTGGCCGGCACAAATGGCGGAGTGAGCCGCTCGGCCAGCCATCTACGAAGTTCCGCTGGCTGCACTTGTGTGAGCGGTACTACGTAGGCCGCCAACCGTGGTTGACCATCAGTGTCAACCTCGCCCACTACAGCACAGCGCTCTACCTGGGGGTGCTGCGACAGGTGGGCGCTGACTTCACCCGGCTCTATGCGCACGCCGCGGATCTTGATCTGGTCGTCGATACGACCACACACCACCAGAGCCCCATCAGGACGCAACCAGCCGACGTCACCGGTCCGGTACACGATGTCCTTCAAGGCCCCTTCTGGAGAGGCGTCTTCTTGAGTGGCATCGCCTTCAGATGAGTCGCTGAATGGGTTGTGGATGAAGCGCAGTGCTTGTTCGCTGGGGGCATTGAGATAGCCCAACGTGCCGTATGCCGTTCGTAGCCACACTTCGCCAGGTTCTTCTGCTTGGCACAGCGCCCCGTCGCTACGAACCACGAGTGCTTGGCTGCCGGGAATGGCCCACCCCACTGGTTGCACTCCCGGCGTAGGAATATCGGCCACGAGATGACAGCAGCGTATGAGGGTTGTTTCGGTAGGCCCGTACATGTTGACGATGCGCCCCGGTCGGTCCAGTGCTGCTCGCCACCGCAGCACCGTTGCCGAGTGGAGTATTTCCCCGCTGAAGCAGGTCCAGCGCAACGCTCCGCCAACAATCGGACCTTGCGCAGTGCTCAGCAAGAAGTCGGCCACGGAAGGAGTGAGGTTGACAACCGTGGCTCCCGAGTCGGCCAACCATTGCAGGGTCTCGTGAGGAACCTGTGATTCAGGCGGAATGGCTATCGATGCGCCGGTGACGAGTGGAAGAAAGACGTTGCGCAGCATGGGGTCGAACGTGACCGCGGACATGAATGCCACCACGTCTGTGGGGATGATGGCGAACGTGCTGGCCTGCCACTGCAGGAACTGAGCAAGGCTGGAATGCAAGCCCACAATGGCTTTGGGGACGCCGGTACTGCCGGAGGTGAAGAACACGTACGCAGCATCTGATCCAACCACCATCGGAAGGGCCACATCATAAACGGGCATACAACACTGACCGTCGGCCGAGTTAACGTGCAGGGTGGGGAGATCGAAGCGGACAGAACCGTCCGTGAGATCAACTACGTGTCGGGCCCCGCTCTCATCCAGATAGCGCTGTACTTGCAGAGCCGGCATTGCAGGGTCTACAGGGCACATCACGCCGCCAGCAGACAGCACGCCCAACAGCGCCGCCACCAGTCCTGCGCAACGGTTGCCGTATACCGCCACTATATCGCCGGACTTCACCCCGTTGCTTACCAATGCCCCAGCGATGCAGCTCCGGCGATGATCGAGCTGTTCGTAGGTGAGTTCGCCGACCGGCCCCCGTACCGCAATACGTTGGGGGCCGTCATGTACTTGCGCGGCGAAACTTTCGAGAAGCGTATGCGTCACCGACTGCACCAGAGGTGTGGTGGGATCCAGTGGCGGGGAAGAGTCGGAGAGTGCGGCTTCGATCAACTCACCGATACAGACGTGGGGCCGCGTTGCCACCAACTCAAGAACCGCCATCTGGCTGCGGATGAGCGCCGCCCCCGAAGTGGCGCCATCGCCACCACTCACACCCAACTCCACTGCACCCAGCAAGCGCTCCTTGGCGTCAATGCTTACCACTGCGTTGTACAGGGCAGCGGGCGGATCCCACTCACCGAAAAACGGTCGTCCTGCGATCACGCGGTCGTCTGGATAATTGCGCAACTGAAAGCGAACGTTGAACAGTGGACGCCGGTGGCCCGGTCGCCGCAGGGCAGCCTCTATCCGGCCGATGGGGACATGTTGGTGGTCGAGAGCGCCAAACACTCGGGTCCGGACTTGGCTCAACAGTTTGGCAAAGGTATCCGTTGCTCGAATACCAGCGCGCAGAGC
This sequence comes from Acidimicrobiales bacterium, assembly GCA_025358985.1. Taxonomy (GTDB): domain Bacteria; phylum Actinomycetota; class Acidimicrobiia; order Acidimicrobiales; family JANYDT01; genus JANYHQ01. The sequence continues at coordinate 8,128 of JANYHQ010000142.1, read as the reverse complement.
AAGCACGTTGATGAAGCAGCCCACCACATTGTCGAGTTCGCTTCGATCCCGGCCCGAAACCGGGATGCCGATAACGACGTCTGCGGAACCCGTGTGGGCCGCTACCGCTATGTGAAGTGCGGCCAACAACACCGTGAACAAGGTGGTGTCGTTCCTTGATGCCAGCGCTCGAAGTGCGCTGACGTGGGTTGGCGTCAGCGTGGTGTGCCGAAGCGGCTGTGCGTCAGTGCGGGAGGTCAGAATGTTGATCGGGAGTTGATCCGCTACTGCATCCAACTCGTGCTGCCAGTAGCTGAGTCCAGAGCGCTGGTGGTGTGGACGTTGCCGGGATATAGCAGTAGTCCAATCCACGAATCGCACGGGGAGAACGGGGAGCAAAGGTAGGCAAGAATCTCGGGCACTGAGGTACAACTCAGTGAGATCGCGTCTCAGTACCACCTCGGACCATCCGTCAACCACGATGTGATGCATTGCCAGTACCAGCAGGTGATCGTCATTGCCCAGTACCAACAGGGTGGCAATGAACGGAGCTGTCTGCGCCAGATCAACTTCGACTGCGCACAGACCAGTTACCACCGATTCGATGGCAGTGGCGCGCGTATCGGCCGTGATCTCACCGAGCGACACCACCGAGTCGTTGATTGTCAAGCAGACGCCTACAGCAGGTCCCACACGTTGGCCGATGACGCCTCCCACGGCGTTGAACGTGCATCGCAAGCTCTCATGACGCTCCACCAATGCCGTGACTGCTTGGCGTAACGCCACCACGTCCAGCGGCCCCGCAATGTGCACCAACACCGGCCGATCCAATGTCGTACGACCCTGAAGCTGCACATCGAGCCACAGCCGCTCTTGCATGCTCGACAAAGGATGAGACCCATTGGCGGAGGTCACGGGCGCCGGTGTCGGTGTCGTTTCGTGGCGGGCCAATCGGAGGCCAAAGGCTTCGTTGCGTTCGAGTTGGTTTTCCGGTTCGCCCGCACCCGTACCGCTGACCTCCGTCATTGTTGGTCCAGCAGCACGCGTTCGATGAGGTCGGCTTGAGCAGAAACGGTGGGACGGTCGAAGAAGTCGATCATGGATACTTCTACGTCGAGTGCTTCGTGGATACGCGCCAAGAGACGCACTGCGGCCAGAGAGTCTCCACCCACATCGAGAAACCGGTCATGGATCCCTACTCGGCTGAGTTTGAGAACATCGGCCCACAGATCAGCCAGGAACTGCTGAGCTGGAGTGTGCGGCTCCGTATGGACGTGACCGAAAGGGCCTACGTGGGTGGCCTCATCGCGGTCGTCGTCATCAAGGTCGCGAAGCCCGAGTTGTGCGGCCAATCCAATGCGCTGCAGCTTGCCGGTGGGGCCCTTGGGCAGAGCGTCTAGTACGAGTATCCGTCGAGGCACTTTGAATGCGCTCAAGTGTTGCGCCACAAACTCTCGCAGAGCGCGCTCGGTGGCGTCCTCGCGCAGCACCACAGCCGCCGCCACCTGCTCGCCCAAACGACGATCAGGTACCGCGAACGTCACCGCTTGTTGGACTGCCGGATGGCTCAGCAACAACTCATCTATCTCGCGTGGGCTGATCTTTTCGCCGCCACGGTTGATGATCTCCTTGAGCCTGCCGGTGATGGTGAGATACCCATCAACGCTGAGGACTCCTTGATCCCCCGTACGGAGCCAGTCACCGAAGAACGCTTCGGTGTTGGCGGAAGAGTCGGCGTAGCCGCGGACCACGTTGGGCCCGCGCATCACAATCTCACCGACCACCTCGGCGGCCACCGGGCGCCCCGATAGATCCATCACGGCGATTTGGGGCCCTGCCGCCAACCCCACGGTACCTGGGCGGCGCAGACGCGGTGGCAGCGGGTTGCTGGCGATCTGATGCGCGCCCTCTGTCATTCCGTACGCCTCGATCATAGGGGCGCGGAAGCGCTCCTCGATGTCTTGAGCGACGCTGGGCGGCAGCGCAGCCGACGCCGATCGCACGAAACGCAGTCGGGTGGGCGCCACTTCATGAGGGAGTTGGCGAGCCCGCTCGGCGATGGCCTGGTGCATGGTGGGAACGGCGGTGAACCAGGTGGGTTGGTGTGAGGCGAGCCACGGTAGGAATTGCGTGGCATCGAAACCAGGGGTGCATACCACTTCGCCGCCCGACACCAAGGTGGCCAGCACTGCCGCCACCAGTCCATGAACGTGAAACAAGGGCATCACGTTGAGGCATCGATCCTGAGGTCCGAGCATCAACCATGTGGCGATGTTGTGGGCCGAGGCCGCGAGGTTGGCGTGGGTGAGCGGCACAACCTTGGGGCGCGACGTGGTGCCGGACGTGGTGAGGATCAGCGCAGCATCGCCAGGCGCCCGGAGGCGTGGACTCAGCGTGTTTGCGCTCATCGAAGGGTAAGCCTGCGCTGGTTCGCCGAACTGCTGAGCGTCCAACTCCACCACAACTATGCCGATAGCGCGTATGGCTTCCAGGGCTGGAGCGTTCCACCCGGCCAAGGTGAGTACCAGTCGCACGCCCAAGCGGTCCACCAAGTCACGGGCTTCGTCCGGTCCGAGGTCTGGATTGACCGGGGCGCAGGCCGACAGATGAATGACCGCCAGAAAGGCCACTGCGCTCTCGGGACCGTTGGGAAACACCGTGGCCACAACGTCGGACGGGTCCAAAGAATGGGAGGCCAGTTGATCCACCAACGCCGCCACGCATGCGCTCAGTCCGCCATAGGTCAAGGGCGAACGCCCGGGAGCGCCCACGGCAATCGACTGCGGCGACGTTTCTGAGATGGCGGCAACCATCTGCAGTAGGCCGAGTTCGGGCGACGCCGCCAGCATCTGTTCCTGATCCGACATTTAGGCAATTGTCCTCCAGTTGTACCGAGCGGCACAAGGGTGGCGGTGGAAATCGTCAGATTTGTGGTGGGGCGCCCTCGGCTCGCACTCCTTCCTTCAACGTCTCGGCCTCCCAAATATCAGCCATGTCCATAGTCTCTAGTCGGATGAGCCGATGGCTCAGGTCTCGTTCGGTGAGAAACTCTACGGCCTGTCGGCGGGCCTGCTCTTGGGCCAACAGTGACGGGTCTTCGCCTCGAATTCGCACCTCATATCGGAGGTTAAAGGCCACCAGCGCAAGATCGTAGGTAAACGTACCAACTGCGGTGAAGGCTGACGCGAAGATTTCATGCGCGTCTACGTCGGCCAGCAACCATTCCCTCTTCGCCGGTGTCAGGTCACGGAACTGTCCCCGTACCGTGATCCGATAGACGTGCAGCGACCCGTTGTCCACGAACCCACGTTACCGAGTTGGCAACAACGTGGATTACTGGACGTGAGTCAATGATAGACTGAAGTCCGCTATTGTTCGATCATGGATGACTCGGCGCTGGCCACGGAGCTTCGCACATTCAATCGCTTCTATACCGAGACCATCGGTGCACTCGACGACACTCATGAGGGTCTCGACGTCACGTTGGGGCAGTCCAGGGTGCTGTTCACCGTTGCCCACCTTGTGGCCCCCGAGATTTCCGTTGTAGCCGAGACCCTCATGCTCGACACGGCCTATACCAGCCGACTCATCGGCAGTCTGGAAGATCGCAAACTGGTTCGACGGGTGATCTCCACGCAGGACCGGCGCCGCCGGTTGGTGAAGCTCACCGCCACCGGGCGGGCGCTTCTGGATCGAGTGGAGAAGCGCTCCAATCGTCGGATGCTGGGGTTGGTGAGCCACCTCGACACCCGCAATCGGGCCGAACTACTGGCGGCTATGCAACTCATTCAACAACTACTGAAGACCCCCAAGGAGCCGACATGAATCAACCCAGCATCACGCATTTTCCTCCCGAGATCGAGGCTCTCGATGCCTTCGATGGCCCGTTCGATGCCTTTCGGTTAGCGGCCAATGGGTGTCAGGTGCTGTTCGCCACGTACCCGGCCGGCACCCGCATCGCGCCCCATACTCACGTGTCCAACAATGTCGGGGTCATCACCAAAGGACAGCTGACCCTTACTATGAACGCCACGCAGGAGGTGTTCGGGGTGGGGCAGTGGTACCACGTACCGGCGGGTGCCGAACATGGCGCCTCGTTTGACGAAGACAGCGCGGAGATCGAGTTTTGGTTCGACGCCTGACGAAGTTTGCGATGGGAACAACCAACAACGGGTCGGCCGCTAGGGTCGAGTCCCCGTGGGACATCTGCTCGTCACCAACGACTTTCCTCCCAAGGTCGGGGGTATCCAGTCGTATCTGTGGGAGTTGTGGCGTCGCCTCCCTGCCGAGCGCACCACGGTACTCACCACTCCGTATGCCGGGTCCCATGGCTTCGATGCGGCTGCCCCCATGCAGATCGTGCGTACCCGACAGCGGTGGCTGCTGCCCACGCCCGTGTTGGCCCGCCAAATTCGTTCTCTCGCCGAAAACGCAGGTGCCACCGTGGTGGTGTTGGACCCGGCCATCCCAGTGGGCGCACTGGGCCCTGCGCTGGCCCGTCACGGGCTGCGCTATGTCACGGTGCTCCATGGGGCCGAGGTGGCCATCCCCGGCCGACTACCCGGCACCAAACAGTGGTTGGGCGCCACGTTGCGGGGGGCGGCTCACCACATTGCGGCGGGCGGATATCCGTTGGCCGAGGCTGAGCGCTGCGCCGGTCGCCGCCTAGCCGCCACGGTGATCCCACCGGGGGTGGATCCACAACGGTTCCGCCCGCATGACGATGCCACCAAGACGGCCACTCGGGCCCGCCTGCACCTACCCCCCCTCGGCGGGCCACCGTTGGTGGTGTGTTCCAGTCGGCTGGTACCCCGAAAGGGTTTCGATACCGTGATCGAGGCGGCCGCTGCTCTGGCCGGGCAGTTTCCCGGTATCACGGTGGCCATCAGCGGCACCGGTCGCGACCGGCAACGTCTGGAACGAGTGGCCAATCACGCCCAGGCATCGAGTAGCGGACGTCTTCACGTGCGCTTCTTGGGTCGGACTGACGATCAGACCCTGGCCGATCTCTATGCCACTGCTGATGTGAGCGCCATGCTGTGTCGCAATCGGTGGGGTGGCTTAGAACAAGAGGGCTTTGGCATCGTGTTCGTGGAGGCATCGGCCACCGGGGTGGCGGTACTGGCAGGTGACAGTGGGGGCGCCGCCGAGGCAGTGGTGGATGGAGTCACAGGCCTGGTGGTGCCCCGTCCGGTGCGGGTGGCTGAGGCGGTGCCGCAGTTGGAGCGTTTGCTGCGTGACCGGGATGCGGCTCATGCCATGGGCGCCGCCGGACGCCGACGGGTGTTAGCTGAGCTCACCTACGATGTACTGGCGAAGCGCCTTGACCTGCTCCTACAGTCATTGGAGCAGGGTGTCGATGCTGCACGTGACACCACCTCCCAGGGCTAAGGTGAGCACACCATGACCACCGAGCATGCGACCGAGTTCCTTACCGTGGCGGCGACGCCGGCTGCCTGTATCGCCATTGCGTTGGATTTCCCCCATTATCCGGACTGGGCCCACGACATCAAAGACGCCCAAGTGCTGGCTACCGACGCCCAGGGTCGGGGTTGCAAAGTGGCCTTCCGAGCAGCGGCTATGGGCCGCAGTGCATCGTACGTTCTGGAATATTCGTACCCTGACGACAACACCATTGCGTGGAAGCTGTTGGAGGGCGACATCATGCGGGCCCTTGATGGTCACTATGTGTTTGCCCCTGCTGCCGATGGGGGGACCGACATCACGTACGAATTGACCGTGGAGCTGGTGGTTCCCATTCCCGGATTCGTCAAGCGGCGAGCTGAGGGCAAGATCATGGGCACGGCGTTGCGCGAGTTGCAGCACCGCGTCGAAACCGTCGCTGCGTCCTGAACTTGGCCGGCCCCAATTCTGGCGTGATGGCCGCCATTGGCCTTGATATGGGCGGCACCAAGACGGCCGGGTTGCTACTCACGGCAAACGGCGAAGTCGTCGGTTCACATACTTTGCCAACGCCATCTCGTGAGGGCCCAGCGGCGGTGCTGGCCACGCTCGTACTCGTCACCGAACACCTGTTGACGCAAGCCAAACAGCTCTGCATGGACGTCGCTGCCATTGGGGTTGGCGTTCCTGGACTGGTGAGCACTAGCGGACAACTGTGCTTTGCCGGACATCTGGGCGGTGAGGTGGGTTTGGATCTGGCGGCGCTGCTACCGGCTCGGTTCATGCTCCCCACGGTGGTGGACAACGACAACACGTGCGCGGGGTATGCGGAGTGGACGGCGGGCGCGGGGCGGGGATTCGACGATGTTTTGTATGTGGGACTGGGAACCGGAATCGGGGGCGGTATTATTTCCGGCGGATTGGTGCAACGAGGTGCCAACGGGTTCGCTGGCGAAGTTGGCCATATCGTCATTGATCGCAACGGTGAGCTGTGTACGTGTGGGCGCAGGGGATGTTGGGAGCTCAGTGCTTCCGGTACTGCACTCGGACGCCAAGGAGAGCAGGCCATTGTGGACGGGCGCTGGAACGCCGCTGCGGGTCTTGTGCGCCCGGTGAGTGGAACCGACGTGATGGATCAGGCTGCTTTGGGGGTGGACCCGGCGGTGGCGGTAGTGGAGACCTTTGCCGGTCATCTAGCGGTCGGTCTAGTGGACCTGGCCCTGGTACTTGACCCCGGCTGCATTGTGCTTGGCGGCGGAGTGATGACCCGGGCTGAACTGCTGCTTCCTTCAGTTCGCCAACAATTTCGGCTTCTGCTCGGCGACATGGCCTCCATGCGTGCACTGCCAGAGTTGCGGGCGGCGCACTTCGGGCCTCGCTCGGGTGCGGTGGGAGCAGCATTGCTGGCGTTGGCCAGAGTGCCCAGGTAACGGTCGCGTACGTGGCTGTTCTCGTAGATCAATGCCGGTGGCCGTGGCGCGGTCGGATGTGGTGCCATCTGGTGAGTGACACATCGCTGGACGAGCTGCATGTTTTTGCCCTCAGCCTCGAAATGCCCCGCCAGGCATTTCAAGGTGATCATTACGACCTCCACGAAGATCTACGCGCGCTGGCCATCGAATACGGGGCCGAGCAGGTCAGTAGTCGCGAACTTGTTCAGCGGCTGAGAGCGGCAGGCCTGCGCAAACGACCGCGACAGCTGTGATGGTGCCGCCGGGCTGGGTTAAGACACAGAGGCGGGCTGGGCCATGAGGCCATGAAGGATGAACGCACTGGCCATCTGGGCCACTTCGTCCGGGTCGTCGTCGCGATCAAAGATGAACCGCCGAGCCAGATGGCCGGTGGTGCCGATCACCGCTTGAGTGAGGAACAGCGGATCTCCGTCACGGATGCGGCCCTCGGCCATTGCCTCTTTCACGTGACGCATGGCGTCGTTGAGTGATGTTTCCTGCGATTCCACCAAGATGGCGGCGAACTCGGTTTCGGATTGGGCGAACTGGAACAAATTGAACACGTAGCGGTGCTCGTGGTACCAGTGCATGGTGGCCAGGATCCCCAATTCCAACCGGCGGATGGGGTCCGGCTCATTTCCCAAGGCAGCTTGCTGGCGGCGACGCAACGAAATGTTGGCATCACGCAGGATCTCAGTGAACAGGGCCTCTTTGGACTCGAAATACCAGTAGAACACTCCTTTCCCAACCCCGGCCGCCTCCACGATTTCGGCCACGGAGGTGGGGTGATAACCACCCTCAGCAAACTGCCGGGCAGCGATATCGAGCAATTGTGCCCGCCGCTCACGGCCTCGTTGCGTTAGTTGGCGAGTCATCACATGTCCCTGACCGCGCACCATAACGGAGGAACCGCGGCGAGGGTCAATCACCGGGGCGGCTACCCGCCGCATCAGCGTGCCTATGATCGGAGTATCCGCTGCGTTCCGGGTTGGGGGCTACATGGCATACCGAGTCTTCATACGAGTGTGTGCCCTCCTCATGAGGGTGCTGTTCAAGGTTCGTGTTGAGGGTTTGGAAAACGTGCCCGAGAGCGGTGGCGTGATACTGGCCAGCAACCATCTCAGCGTGTCGGATTCGTTCTTCTTGCCACTGGTGCTCAAGCGCAGGGTCACGTTCGTGGCCAAGGCTGAATACTTCGAGCAGAAGCGCACGGCATGGTTCTTCAAGATGATGGGTCAGATACCGGTGAAGCGAGGCGGTGGATCGGCCGCATTGCGCGCACTCGATTCCGCCCG
>JANYHQ010000119.1 GCA_025358985.1 Acidimicrobiales bacterium | reverse complement strand
ACCACTACAGCGTGCCTTTGGTGGACGGAATGATGGCGGGACCGTCAACGCGTACCGCCATCATTCCGTCCACCAAAGGCACGCTGTAGTGGTTGGACGGTGATGGAACAACTCCGTCCGTTGGTGGCCATCCTGGATTACGGCATCGGCAATCTCCGCTCTGCTCAAAAGGCCATGGAGCGCGCCGGGGCGGACGCCCAACTCACCGCCGACCCAAGCGTGGTGGCTCGTGCCGCCGGTGTGGTGCTGCCTGGCGTGGGGGCCATGGCACGATGCATGGATGCTCTGACGGCCAGTGGACTGCGCCAGGTTGTCATCGATGCCACGGAGTCGGGAAAGCCGTTTCTGGGGGTATGTGTGGGGATGCAGATGTTGCATGCGGGATCCGAAGAGCACGGTGGGGTGGAAGGGCTGGCCATCTTCAACGCGATGGTGCGCCGGATCACTGGCGACGTCAAGATTCCCCAAATGCAGTGGAACGTGGTGGACCAGGTGCGGCCCTCGTGGCTGCTCGATGGATTGGTGTCGCCGGCTTGGATGTACTTCGTGCACTCGTATGCGCCCGAGATCCATTCCGACGTGGTGGCTACGTGCGACTACGGCGGGCCGATAGGCGCTGCCGTACAACGCGGCATGGTGGCGGGCACCCAGTTTCATCCTGAGAAGTCGGCCTCCACCGGGCTGGCCCTGTTGACCAATTTCGTCAGGGCCTGCCGTAGCGGCGCCCTGGTGGCGTAACGGTAGGCGGGTATGGAGCTGTTCCCCGCCATTGATGTTCGCGGCGGTCGTTGTGTTCGGCTGGTTCGTGGCGACTATTCCCAAGAAACCGTATACGGCGAGGATCCGGTGGAGGTGGCCCGTTCGTTCATTGATGCCGGTGTGGCGTGGATCCACGTGGTCGACCTTGATGCCGCTCGTTCGGGGGAGCCGGTGAACCGCGATGTGGTGGCTGCCATTGCCGCGTTGGCACGCGCGCAGAACATCAGCGTACAAACGGGTGGTGGTGTGAGGACGGTGGATGTGGCGACGGCGCTGTTCGATGCCGGGGTCGCTCGGGTGGTGGTAGGGACAGCGGCAGTGGAACGGCCGCAGGTGGTGGCCGACATCGCAGCCACCGGGCGGGGAGAGGTGGCAGTGGGGCTCGACGCCCACGCCCGTCCCGACGGTGGCTACGAAGTGGCGGTTCATGGGTGGACTGCGGGCTCTGGTTTGGATCTGTTCACGGTGTTGGCCCGCCTGGAAAATGCCGGGGCGCAGGCGGTGGTGGCGACTGAAATTGGCCGAGACGGCATGCTCACGGGCCCCGACTTGGAGTTGTACAGCGCGCTTCGGTTGCGCACGTCCATGCGAGTGGTAGCCAGTGGCGGGGTGTCATCGCTCGATGATCTGCGCGCATTGGGTGGTGTGGGCGGTTTGGAGGGTGCCATTGCGGGCAAAGCCATTTACGAGCGACGCTTCACGGTTGCTGAAGGTGTCGAGGCGTGCCGCCGCGGGTCGGTGCCAGAGTGAGGTTGGTGGTGGCGCGGTGTACGGTGCGCTACGAGGGCCGTTTGGAGGCAGTGCTGCCTGAGGCCGACCGGCTCATCATGGTCAAGGCCGATGGTTGTGTGGCCATACACGCCGACTCCGGGGCATACAAACCGCTGAACTGGATGAACTCCCCTAATACCCTGGTGGAGGGAGTGGGGGAATGGGTAGTCACCAATCCCAAGGGGGAGCGACTGGTGATCACCATGCACAACGTGTTGAGTGAGACAAATCACTCGCTGGGGATGGAGCCGGGACTGGAAAAAGACGGGGTGGAAGCCCAGTTACAGGTACTGCTGTCGGAGCGCACCGATGCCATCCAGGCCGGTATGACGTTGGTCCGTCGTGAATATCCCACGGACATTGGACCGGTGGATCTGTTGTGTAAGGACATCGACGGCGTCACGGTGGCCGTGGAGATCAAACGGCGGGGCGACATCGACGGAGTGGAACAACTCACCCGCTACCTGCATGAACTCAACCGTGATGCGCGCATAGCACCGGTGCGAGGCATGTATGTGGCCCAAGAGATAAAGGCGCAGGCCCGTACCCTGGCCGAACGGCGCGGCATTGTCTGTGTGGAGGTCGATTACGACGAGTTGCGGGATCGTCCGTCCAACGTCTTGCGTTTGTTTTGACAATCCATGTCCCCAACGCCTGAATGTTGCTGAACGGTGATAGCCACACGGTGGGCTGTGGTTGCCGATATGGTCATCGGGTGCGTCCGGGCGTGTTCTACAAGGCGGCCATCGTGGCCATGACGGTGGCGGCACTATCGAGTGCTGACTCCGGTTTGTCGCAGGCACGGGCCGCACAGACTCCCGACGTTCGCACGGCCAGTCGCTTGGCGGCGGGCAACTACTACCTACCCAAGACCTCCACGCAGCTCATCGTGGGCGTGGCCGCTGACTGGGGCTCCAATCACGTCACGTTGCAACGCTTCGAACGGCGCAAGGGCGGTAAATGGCAACCGGTTGAGGGCCGTATGCCCGGCCGTCTCGGTGCCAGTGGCCTGGCCTGGGGCCGAGGGCTGCATCCCCTCGAACCTAGCCCGCGCGGCTCAACTGTCAAGCGTGAAGGCGACAATCGTTCGCCAGCAGGGGCGTTCACCCTCGGTGAAGCATTCGGGTATGCGGCCGACGTCAAACGGCATCCGCAACAGCCATACCTCCAAGTGACGCCGTATGACCTTCTGGTGGACGACCCAACGTCACCGAGTTACAACGCCCATATACGACTTGATCATTTGCCGGCCACCCCTTGGGAGCAGTCGCAGCAGATGGAGCAGAACAATCCTGCCCATGCCCTCGAAGTGATGATCAATCACAACGTGGCGCCTGCGGTAGTGCCTGGCGCAGGCAGTCTCATTTTGTTTCACATCTGGCGTCGCGACGGCGCATCCAACACTGCCGGTTGCACCACCATGAGCGCCGAAGACCTCCACTCGATGGTGGCCTGGATGGATCCCACCCGTCAGCCCCTGTACGTACTGCTGCCGCAATCATTGTACGACTCGCTGGCGTCGCCCTGGGGCTTACCCGCATCAATGAAGGGGGTAGCGACCCCGCCTGTTGATCCTCATGAGACGCCCGAAGCCAGCACCAGTACTTCCACTTCCGAGCCGCCCGTCTCGGTGGCGGCCAAGCCAGTGACCAAGGTCAAGAAACGCCGCTGACCTCAAACCCTGACCTCAAACCCTGACCTCAGACCCTGACCACGGCCCCGGCCAGGGTGGAGATGCGCACCTGCGCCGATCGCCCTGCCACCGTGCAGGCAATGAGGGAACCGGGCGGCCCGGTGAGCATCTTGCGTACGCCGCATTTGGCCCCCACTCCCGCGGCGGCTTCTGCCACGGTGGCCGGGATCACTGCCCACAACTGGGTGACGGTGAGCGTTGCCGTGGTGATGTGCACCAGGAACGGCACCGTGGCGTCACCAATAAGCACCGTGCATTGGAATACCGCACCAACCCGATTCGGTACCGCCGACGGACACGATGGGGCGCCCATGGATGCCTTCACTCCTGTGGCCACCGGCAGTGCCACTTGGCGCACCACTGCCACCGCAGCCGCCGGTTTCACATCACCCTTGGCCGGGAGGGTGGTGGGCGTGGAAACCAGCAGGGCCACGAGAACGTGTGCGAACACGGTCATGAGGGTAGCTTCCCCCCATGACCACATCGGTGCCGGTCTCCATTGCCAGTCACGCCCCCGATCCGCTTGACCAGCGCGCATACGACTGGCCAGCATTGCTGGAGGGCTTGCAGCAATACCTACGACTGCGCACCACCCCCATCGGAATGAAGATGTTTGCCACCGTGGCCGAGATGGAGTCCATCCCCAAGATTCGTCGCCCATCGTCGGTACACACCACCGATCAGATCGTGGGGCAGGCGTCGCGGCTGGGATGGACGGTGGGCATCACCAACGATGATCTGGTGGGACCTCAATGTGGGGCGGTCATCGGCCTGCATCCGCGTGACGAGCAGTGGTTGTCGGGCGATCGTATGAGTGGCGTGTGGTTCGAGACCTTGGAGGACTCGTCGGCTCATCAGCACGCCATGGACTGTGTACCGTTTGGCCGCTATCAGGCCATGGCGGTGTCGCCCTTGGCCAGTGGTCGGTTGAACCCTCCTGATATCTGCCTCATCTACGCCACGCCCGCCCAGATGATCTTGTTCATCAACGGCTTGCAGTGGAGTGGCTATCGCAAACTCGATTGGGGCTGTGTGGGTGAGTCATCGTGTGCCGATTCATGGGGTCGGGCGTTGTCCACCGGTGAGCCATCGCTGTCCATTCCGTGTTTTGCTGAGCGGCGCTATGGCGGGGTGATGGAGGACGAATTGTTGATGGCCATCCCGCCCCGTTTCCTCGGCCCCGTCATCGACGGTTTGGCGGCACTCAGTCGTAACGGCCTGCGCTACCCCATCCCGCCGTACGGTGTGCAGAGCGATGCTCGGGCGGGGCTGGGACGTAGCTACTCCTGAGTGGTGTCTCTGGCGCATTACCCTTCGCTGCGTGCGAACCGTACGGGTCATTCCCTGTCTTGATGTGGACAACGGTCGCGTGGTGAAGGGCGTCAATTTCGTCGGTCTTCGTGATGCTGGAGATCCGGTTGAATTGGCCTCGCGCTATGACGCGGAGGGGGCCGACGAAATCATTTTCTTGGACATCACCGCGTCCTCGGATGACCGAGACACCATGCTCGATGTGGTGGCCCGCACCGCCGAGCAGGTGTTCATCCCCCTCACCGTTGGGGGAGGGGTTCGGTCCATGGCCGACGCTCGCACGTTGCTGCGTACCGGGTGCGACAAGGTGAGTGTGATGTCGGCTGCGGTGGCCCGGCCCGCGCTGGTGGAGGAGTTGGCGGGGGAGTTTGGCACCCAGTGCGTGGTGGTGGCCATCGATGCCCGGCGCCGTAGCGATGGCGGGCCCGGCTATGAGGTCTACGTGCGCGGTGGGCGGACACCCACTGGTATCGACGCAGTGGAGTGGGCAATGAGGGTGGCTGAGTTGGGGGCAGGCGAGATCATGCTCACCTCTATGGACCGCGACGGTACCCGTGATGGTTTTGAGTTGGTCCTCACTCGGGGGGTGGTGGATGCGGTGGACATTCCCGTGATTGCCAGCGGCGGTGTTGGCACCCTTGATCATCTGGTGGAGGGTGCGGTGGTGGGCGGCGCTGATGCAGTGTTGGCGGCCAGCATCTTCCACTTCGGCGAGGTCACCATTGCCCAGGCCAAGCAACATTTGGCTGCCGCTGGAGTATGCGTGCGGCCATAGTCACTGGAGGCGGCTTCCTGCGCCACTAACGTCATCGCCCGATGAGTACCGATCACGTCGACGGCAACGGTTCCCATCCGGAGCATTTACGGGTGCTCTACGGAGACCGATTTGCCGGCAAGCACCAGTTTCGTGACCGGGTTTGGCAGGTCCTCACCGGCCAGTATTTCAGTCGGTGGATCCCCGCCACCGCCACGGTGCTCGATCTCGGATGTGGCTACTGCGAGTTCATCAACAACGTGACAGCGCGCCGTCGCCTGGCCATGGACCTCAATCCTGACGCTGCCACTCAGGCCGGCCCGGGAGTGGAGTTGGTGCTCCACGATTGCAGTCAGCCGTGGCCCGTCGAAGCGGGAAGTGTGGACGTGGTGTTCACCAGCAACTTCTTGGAGCATCTGCTCGACAAACCGCAGGTGATGGCCACGCTTCGTAATGCCCATACGGCATTGAAGCCCGGTGGCCGGATCATTGCCCTTGGTCCCAATGTGCGTTATCTCCCGGGGCTGTATTGGGACTTCTTCGACCACTTGGTACCACTCACGGAGCGTTCGCTGGCCGAGGCGCTCATGGCGGCGGGCTTCGAGGTGGAAGTGTCGATTGCCCGGTTCCTGCCGTACACCATGAGCGGCGCTCGCACCTATCCGCCGATGTTTCTCTCTGCGTACTTACGGTTGCCCCCCGTATGGAGATTCTTGGGTAAGCAGTTCGTGGTGGTGGCCAAGCGTCCTTTGTAGGTGAGCCCGCTAAGGTCGCGCTATGGCTGACAGCGGAATCCAATTCACCCCTCGCCGCCGAATCGGGCAGTTCCTCATCACCAAGCCAGTGGGCGTGGAAATCGACGGTAAGGAGGCTGGCGCTGCGCCCTGGGGCAAAACCACAGAGTTTGCGGCGCGCCCCGGCGTCCATAAGGTCACAGCCAGTTTCTCCTACCTCGGCAAGAAGCGGATGGCGGAGGCCACCATCGAGGTCACCGTGGTGGCCGGGGCGATGACACCCATGTTGTATCGCTCCCCGTGGATAGTGACCAACGCCGGCTCCTTGGTGGCGAGTTAAAGGTCATCGTGTTCGTCAGTTCGGGACGGGCTTCGAGGAAGGTTCGGGGCAGGTCTCGAACCTGTGGCATTGCGAGCCCACTCAGCCACCCAACTCGAGCACGAGTGCACTTAACAGTGCTGTGGATAGTGCCTTCGTGCCGTCATCCTTGACTCGCAGG
>JANYHQ010000099.1 GCA_025358985.1 Acidimicrobiales bacterium | reverse complement strand
GACATCGTCCTCAACTCGTTGGCCGACGAGTTCATCCCCGCCAGCTTCGCGGTGTTGGGCGCCGCTGGTTGTTTCCTCGAGATCGGCAAGCGGGGCATCTGGACCGCTACGCAGGCCGCCGCAGTACGTCCCGGTGCGTTGTATCGCCCGTTCGATCTTGCCGATTTCCTGGTGGCGGACGCGGACGGTGTCCACGCTGTGTTGCAGAGCATCGTCAATGATCTGGCCGAGGGGACGGTGGTGGCATTGCCCTTGCGGGCGTTCCCGGCCGAGGCTATCGATGACGCATTCCGGTTCATGGCGCAGGCCCGCCACATCGGCAAGGTGGTGATCTCCCATCGGCGCGTGGGTTCGCGAGTCCGTCCCGACGGGGCGTACCTCATCACTGGTGGCCTTGGTGGCGTGGGCCTGGAGTTGGCGCAGCGTTTGGTCGACGAAGGCGCCATGCATGTTGCGTTGGTGGGCCGCCGTCCGCCGTCGGCTACCGCCACCCAAACCATCGTTGCGCTGGGTGTAGGCGGCGCTTTGATCCAGGTGCTGCAGGCCGACGTTGCCGATGCCGCCGACGTCGCCCAGGTGCTCGATGCCATTGCATCGGTGGGACCGGGTACGCAGTTGCGGGGCGTGTTCCATGCTGCCGGGGTGATCGACGACGGTGCGCTGTCGTCGCAGTCGTGGACGCGCTTTCAGGGCGTGCTGGCCCCTAAGGTCACCGGCGCGTGGTTGTTGCATCGCGCCACGTGTTGCCTCGATCTGGATCATTTCGTGCTGTTCTCGTCAGCATCGGCGGTGTTGGGTGCACAGGGGCAGAGCAGCTACGCCGCCGCAAACTCGTTCCTCGACGCGTTGGCGCGTCAGCGCCGCGCGTCGGGTCTGGCGGGGTTGAGCATAAATTGGGGAGCATGGGCGTCGGTGGGCATGGCGGCCGGATTGGATGAACGTGAGCAGCGCCGGATCGCCGAGCGCGGCATTGGCCTGCTGACCTCGGGGGAGGCGTTGGATGCCCTTGATCTGCTGATGGACCGTCCACTGCCGCAGGCCGTCGTGATGCGAGTGGAGTGGCCAACGCTGGTGGCGCAGTTCACCCCCGAGCAATGTCCACCATTGCTGTCGGACATGGTCGCCACCGTTTCGGATACAGGTGCGCCGTGCCACGCCGGATCGATCGAGGGGCCCAGTGTGGCCGATGCACTTGACGCCGCTGAGCCCCAGGATCGACGAGGTGTGTTGATGCGCCACGTCGAACAGCAGGTGATTCGGGTGCTGGGCCTCGACCCGCACGGGCTCATCGATCCCGAGCAGGGGCTCAGCGAGATCGGCATGGACTCGCTGATGGCCGTGGAGTTGAGCAATCGACTACGAGTGGGCTTGCAATTGTCTGTCCCGTCGACGGTGGCGTTCGAGTACCCCACACTGACGATGCTGACCGCTTTCCTGGGCGACGAGTTGCAACTCGACTCGCCAACGCATCCGTCGGGCCGACGTAGTGCCCAGGCGGATATTGATGAGGTCGCTCTGGTCAAGGTCAGCGACGCTGAAGCAACGAGGTTGCTACTCCACGAGTTGGAAGAGATCGGGTACTGATGCGGGTGGTGCAATGGGGCAGCGCAGTGTCGACCCTGTATGAGTTGCGGTCGCGCCGTGCCCGAGTAATCCGGATCGGAGTGCGGGCGTGACCGGGGCTGAGCGCGACACGTCTGGCGAGGCTTTGCGGAGGGCGCTTCTGGCGGTGAAGGACATGAAGGCACGCGTCGAGGCGGCTGAGCGTCGCGCCCACGAGCCCATCGCGATCATCGGCATGGCGTGCCGGTTTCCCGGTGGAGCCAACACTCCCGAAGCGTATTGGGAACTGTTGCGGTCGGGACGCGATGCACTGGGGCTGGTACCTCAAGACCGCTGGGATCATGAGGCGCTGTTCGATCCGGACCCTGAAGCCGTGGGCAAGATTTACACCGACCAGGGTGGCTTTGTCGATTGGAAGGTCGATCAGTTCGACGCGTCCTTCTTTGGGATTGCGCCGATCGAGGCGCGCAGCATGGACCCGCAGCAGCGCCTGCTGCTTGAGGTCACGTGGGAGGCGCTGGAGCGGGCCAGCATTGCCCCCGACCGACTCGCAGGATCGATGACCGGGATGTTCGTCGGTATCTCCACCAGCGACTATGCCAACCTCAAGATGCGTTCCGACAGGGCTGCTATCGGGCCCTACGACGGCACGGGTGTCGCAGCATCCGTGGCCGCCGGTCGCCTCTCCTATGTGCTGGGCCTGCGGGGTCCGGCGGTGGCGCTCGACACAGCGTGTTCGTCGTCGCTCGTCGCCATGTCCCTGGCGGTGCAGAGCCTGCAGTCGGGGGCGTGCCGGGTGGCTATCACCGGGGGCGTCAACTTGATGCTGGAGCCCCAGGCCATGATTTTCCTCAGCCGATTCCGAGCGTTGTCTCCCACGGGTCGCTGCCACACGTTCGGGTCCGGGGCCGACGGGTATGTGCGAGGCGAAGGATGCGGCATGCTCGTGCTCAAGCGATTGTCCGACGCCGAAGCTGATGGTGACCGCATCATTGCAGTGGTGCGCTCGGCGGCCGTCAATCACGATGGTCGAAGCAGTGGTCTCACCGTGCCCAGCGGCGCCGCCCAGCGCGAGGTCATGGAGCGGGCGCTGACTGACGCGGGGTTGCTGCCAAGCGAAGTCGACTTCGTCGAAGCCCACGGTACGGGCACCCACCTGGGTGACCCCATCGAGGTGCGGGCCCTGGATGCGGTGTACTCCAACGGGCGGGCGGCGGATATGCCTCTGATGTTGGGGTCCGCCAAAGCGATCATCGGACATCTGGAGGCGGCTGCGGGCATTGCCGGCGTCATCAAGGCCATCCTGGCGTTGGAGAACGAGGCGATTCCCGCGCAACTCCATTGCGATGAGCTCTCGGAGCACATCGACTGGTCACATATGTCCGTCGACGTGGTGCGCGATGTCCGTCCCTGGGCGCGTGGCGCACGGGCACGGCGCGTCGGCGTCAGCGCTTTTGGGTTCAGCGGCACCAACGCCCACGTCATCATCGAGGAAGCGCCACCACGTCGCGTCCGTTCCTTCGATGAAGCCCGGCCGCTGGTGATCGCGATGTCGGCACGGAGCCCAGATGCATTGTCGCAATTGGCTGATGCCACCGCTGAAGCATTGCAACAGTTGGTGGAGGCGCCGCAATCGGAATTGGCATTCTCCGATGTGGCCTGGACCCTGCAGGAGGGGCGAGCTCGATTTGCTTACCGGCTGGCCGTAACGGCGTCCACGCCGGGTGAGGCTGCGGCGTTACTGCGCGTCAGAGGGGCGGACAACGGCGCCGCCGGCATCAGCTCATCAACGGTGGCTGGGCCACCAAAGGTGGCGTTCGTGTTCACCGGTCAGGGCGCCCAGTTGCCCAACATGGGCCGCACGTTGTATCACCACGAGCCGGTGTTCCGATCGGTCATGGACCAGTGCGACGCGGTGTTGCGTCCTCTGCTTCCGCGTGGCTTGCTCGACGTGCTGCATGCCGATGATGACGCCACCGCCTCGCTGATCCACCACACCGGCTACACACAGCCAGCAATGTTTGCCCTGCAGTGTGGGTTGGTGGCGTTGTGGCGTTCGTGGGGTGTCGAGCCGGTGGCGGTGTCCGGGCATTCGATCGGGGAGTACGCGGCGGCGGTCACGGCTGGGATCATGGGTCTCGATGACGCCGCGGCGTTGATTGCGACCCGTGGGCGGTTGATGAGCGCGCTGGCCCCGGGTGGCCAGATGGTGGCGGTGTTCGCTGATGAGGAACAGGTATCGGAGATCATCGGCGCGTTCCGTCAGTCCGTATCGGTGGCGGCCAGCAATGGACCGTCCAACATCGTCATCTCCGGTGCGGGGGACAGCATCGCCAAGATCGTGGCGTTGCTCGACGAGCGGCATATCCGCCACCGATCCCTTGAGGTGTCGCATGCGTTCCACTCGCCGTTGATGGCCTCGGTTGTCCCCGAGTTTGCCCTCGACGCGGCTGCCGTGTCGTTGCTTGAGCCCCGTATCACCATGATCTCCAGCGTCACCGGTGGGGCCGAGCGGGCGTTGCTGACGACGCCGGCGTATTGGAGCAACCAGGTGTTGGCACCGGTCCGTTTCGACGCCGCGGTGGCGTCCATGTTGAGCTTCGGCATTGACCAGTTCGTGGAGATCGGTCCACAGCCGACCCTGCTCGGCCTAGTGGGGCGGATCACCGGCAGCCAACGCGGTCTGCACGCGTCGCTGCGACCAAGCCGAGTCGCAGCGGCGGGGCAGCCCCTGCGCGGTGAACGCGAGCAACTCGCTGACGCCCTGGGCAGCGTGTGGGCGGCTGGGGTCGAGCCGGACTGGGTGGCGATCGATGGCGGCCGCTCGCAATCGGTGCCCGCCCCCACGTATCCGTTCCAACGTCATCGGTACTGGTGGGCGGAGGACGAGAACAGCGACGGTGAGGGTTCCAACGAACAGCGCGCGCGGCGACCCCAGCAGCGAGCCATCGTGGCTCGCGATGTCATCCATCCGCTGGTGCACCGCCGGGTGGACTCTCCCGCGATCATCGGTCACGTGTTCACGGCCGAGATCGACGTCATCCAATCGGACTACCTCGCTGACCACCGCATCTTCGGAGCCGCGTTGATGCCAGCGACGGGATACCTGGAGGCTGCACTGGTGGCCGGACGCACCGCTTTTGGTGATCACGTCACCCTGGCCGACGTGTCCTTGCACGAGATGTTGGTGTTGCCCGAGGCCGAGCCGATCGAGTTGCAGGTGATCATCGGGGAGCCCAGTAACGGTCGCTCGCAGTTCGGTGTGCACAGCCGGATCGGTGGGTTGTGGAAGCGGCACGCGTCCGGTGTGGTCGATCTGGCTGCGCACGCGCACGACCGTCCGAAGCTGTCCACGGCCACTGCCATCGCTCCTGTGGACCTCGACGCGCAGTACCGCGCCCTTGACGAGCGGGGTGTGTCGTACGGCCCCGCGTTCCGGACGCTGGTGGCCTCCGAGCGCGGCGACCGATGGGCCACCGGTCGGCTGGCGCTGTCACCCCACCAGCGAGCTGCGGCGGGTGACTACTTGGCCCATCCGGCCCTCCTCGATGGCTGCCTGCAACTGTTGGCGGCAGCCCTGCATGACGAGGCTGACGATGAGTCGGTGTTCCTTCCTGTCGGAGTGGGAAACTACGAAGTGTTGGGTCCGGTTGGCTCCGAGGCCAATGCTGTGCTCGTCGTCCACCGCGATGCGGTGGCCCCGAGCGATGTGTTGACCGCGGACATCCAGGTGTACTCCCCGGACGGCCGCCTCGTGGTGGTGCTGGGGGGCCTCAAGCTCCGGCGAGTGGATCCTCGGAGCATCAAGCAGGCTCGCCGACAAATGCTGGGCCCATCGATGGTTGAGGGGTCGTTGTACGAAGTGGGTTGGGTGCGCACCCCACCGTTAGACCAGACGCCAATGCGCGCAAGTCGCTGGTTGGTGATCAGCGGCAACAGGGGTGATGCTGACGACGGCGTCGGTGGTGCAGTAGCTGCGGAGTTGGGTAAACGCGGTGCCCAAGTCGTGGTGGCCGATGATGCCGACACGGCGTTCGGGTCGGGAGCATCGGGAGCATCGGAG
>JANYHQ010000080.1 GCA_025358985.1 Acidimicrobiales bacterium | reverse complement strand
CTATGTCATTTCCGGGAGGGTCGCCGATCGCCACGCCACATTGGGCCGATCTGCTGTGCTTGGAGTGCGTGCAAAATAACGTCTATTACGGCGGAGTCGACGTTGCACTCTATTAAACACCGTACTGGAACGCGTCAACTATGTTTGTTTGGCAGACATGGACTAACCCGTCGCAGGCGTATCTCGATGTAATCAATCAGACAGACTATTCCGTCCCGCCGGGCGGAGTTCCGATTTGTATGGAAGGTGCATCGCAGGCCAAGGATCTTCCGGGAAACAACCTTGGTAGTGTGTGCGGCACGACATATCCCGCAAACGACGCCCGAACCAATCTAGTGGCTACTACACATATCCAGCTTGGGAGGGCGGCAAGAGCTGCGGCGGTGATTCCGGGGGGTTAGTCCGGAGGCCGAACGGCCCCCAAGGAAGTTGCACTGCGACCGGATTGCTGCACGGCCACAACGGGGGTATCGAAACGGACTCGGGTCAGTGCCGGCAGAGTGTTGCGATCAACCCTATGCAAGTTTGGGTTTCGCCGATGTGGAAGATCAACTTTTGGGCCATGAATCGTTGGGGTGTTTCCATGAAGGCTTGGGGTTCATGAGTCGGTGCGACACCCGCATCCCTGCAGTACTTGTGGCGCTATTTTGTGTGTTGCCGGTCGAGTCGACGACGGCCTCGCTGTTGCGCACCCTGCCCGACTGTGTCTACCAGGTCGAGGGTTCTCGAGGCAATCGGACCGAACTCGTGATTGTTGGGCAGGCTGCCGGACGAGTGAACGCAAGTGGGTCAACGCCAGTTGTCCTCGACTATTGTAGACGTTCGAACTTATGGCGTCCTGGGTGCCGAACAGTTGTGAATCGGCACGCAGTCGCGTTGTTCAGGCCTTCAAGAATGCCTCTTTAGCCTCGATTGTTCATGGCGGTGCTGGTAATGGGCGGGGTGTGACGCGGGAAAGTCCTCCGGTGCTGGGAGGATGTGATTGTCGAGATCGCATTCCAACTGCACGGAGGACTCTCCTTGAAGGTGCACCGTAGTCGTTCGGTTCTTCGTCCTCAGGTGACCACGGATGGGCACGGTTTGGTTTCGCGTGCCGGGGCCGGATTGCTGTCCGAGTTGGCTGACCGGTCGGGCCTGACGCTCGGGTTGTCGCAGGCGATGGCGGGGTGTGGGATCCGCTGGCACACGCATGATCCGGGTGTCGTGTTGACGCACTTGGCGGTCGCGATCGCGGATGGCGCCGATTGCCTGTCGGACATGCAGGTGTTGCGTGAGCAGACGGAGCTGTTCGGGCCGGTTGCGTCGCGGCCGACTGCGTGGCGTGCCGTGCAGGCGGTTGCGTCGGTCGAACTGCGGGCGATCCCGGCCGCGGTCGCGGCGGCGAGGGCCCGGGTGTGGGCGGCGGCCGGTCTTGACCTGGCCGCGGTGACGTTGGACTTCGATGCGACGCTGCTCGAGTCGTATTCGGAGAAGCAGGACGCGGCACCTACTTATAAGCGCGGGTTCGGGTTTCATCCGTTCGGCGTGTGGTGCGACGAGACGAACGAACCGCTCGCGGCGATGCTGCGTCCGGGCAACGCTGGGGCGAACAACACGAACGATCATGTCGAACTCCTCGACGCGGCGATCGACGCCCTGCCCGTCAAGTATCGGGCCGGTCACATGATCGGCGACAAAGCGGACCTGGTCGAGGTGGCGATGTTGGTGCGGGCCGACTCGGCTGGTGCCACGCACGGCTTCGTCAGGGCGATCGTGGAAGCGAACGCTGAGTACACGATCGGCTACCAGATCGACGGCCGGGTCCGCGACGCGTTGCTTCTCGTCCAAGAAGAAGACTGGTCGGCGGCCGTCGAAACCAACGGTGGCGTGCGGTCCGGGGCGTTCGTAACCGAACTCACCGACCTTGTCGACATGGACGGGTGGGGATCCGGGTGCAGGCTGGTATGCCGCCGGGAACGCCCGCATCCCGGCGCGCAGCTCTCCATCTTCGACACCGACAACGGCTGGCGTCACACTGCGTTCATCACAAACAGCACCGGCGACAGCGTCGTACTGGAGTTGCGTCAGCGTGGCCATGCCCGTGTCGAGGACCGTGTGCGCTGCTGGAAAGCGACCGGGATGCTCAACCCGCCGTTCGAGGACTACGTCCGCAACCAAGCATGGACCGCCATCACGCTCCTCGCGTCGTGTCTGCTCTCCTGGACCCAGCTCGTGTGTCTCGACGGTGATCTCGCCCGCGCCGAACCGAAAACACTCCGCTACCGGATCTTCCACGTCGCCGCCCGTCTCGTCCGCCGTCACGGACGCCTCATCCTGCGCATCGACGACACCTGGCCCTGGCGCCACGACCTCGCCACCGCGTTCACCCGATTACGAACCCGGCTCTGCTGACCCCGGCCCGGGCAGCAACGGGCCGACGCCACCGCACAGCGCGCCGACAACACAGCGAAGCGACACCCTGACCCGCCACGCCCTTCCTCAGGCCCGGACCACACAACCTAAGCGCGCAGACCAACACGCCTCTCCCACGCCATCCTCACGGCCCCGGACGAACAATCGAGGTTAGCCAGTCTCGGCCAAAAACGATTTAGGATTTCGTCCGGAAAAAGACAGGTGGTCCTTCGTAGCGTCCCTCTTGCGGATTTCTCTGGATCGTGGGTAAATGACGAAGCAAGCTCGGCAACCGAACTGCAGTTGGGGTTTCAGACGAGCGAATATGCCTATGTGGGCAATCTGTGTCAGTACGCTCATGGTCTGTACCTGGCGGCCGGCGACCTAGTCTATTTTTCGGATCCTGTAGTGCTTGAGCCATGCGCGGAGGGTCCAGCGCTGAACGTCTCGTTGTCGAGGGGTGGCAATACTGCCGTCTTCCGGCGTGCGGGTTCGATGCTGCAGTTGGTTTTTCCGAACGCCGTCAATGTCACCCTACGACGGAAGTCTTGATCCACAACAATGATTGAGCGAGTGACCCCGGAGGTTTCGATCGTGGTGTGTCAGAAGTCTTGCTTAGCCTGGTGTCACTGCGAGTTCGAAGATCTGAGCTGAGCCGAGTCGTGCGGAACCGATGTTCGACGACCTGTGCGAGTCAAAGGATGGGGTTGCCGACACGTTGACTGCTATGTGGATAAATCCGCGGCTGAATTGCGATCACCGACCTTCGCTCTCGTCGAGCGACTCTTCTCAATTTCGGCGCACAGCAGCAGCAGTTGAAGCCAGATCGAGCATTACAGCAGGGGCTTGGCGACCGTCTCGGCGGCGTCGTCGTGCAGGGTTGGTGAGACGTGGCTGTACATGCCGAGGGTGATGGAGATCGTCGAGTGCCCGAAGCGCTCCTGGACGACGCGGGGGTGGATTTCGCGCTCCAGCGCCAGGGTGGCCCAGGTGTGCCGCAGGCAGTGGAGCGTCAGGCGGGGGAAGTCGTAGGACTGCGCCCGTCGCAGGAACATGCCGCTCACCGCATCGGGCCGTAGGCAGTGACCGTCGGGCCGGCAGAAGGCCAGCCCGGCATCGGTGAAGGCGGCGCCGACCAGGAGCCGTTCCTCGAGCTGGCGGCGGCGATGCTCGCGCAGCGCCGCGATGGTGCCGCCGTCCAGTGCGATGGGTCGACGGCCGTGCGAGTCTTCGGTTCGCCGATGCTGACCCCGCTGCCGGAGTGTCGCCGGATCCCAGGCGTGGATACCCGTTTGGCGTCGAGCACGAAGGCGTTCGACAGCTCAAGGAGCCAGTAGTCGGCGTCCAGATCGATGTAGCGACCCCACTCACGTCCACACTGATCGAGGCAACGTTGGAGCAGTTGCTTCAGAAGGTGGAGATCGATCGTGGTGGACACGGGGAGACGCTGCCACGGGGGCGACTTAGCGATCCGCTGTCGAGCGGTCAAATGATGGTCGGGGGTCAGATGTCGATCTCCACGTCGACGACATCGATCGCGTTATCTGGCCGAATGATTACGTAGACGACGAATCGGGCGACGAGGGTGCCGGCACCGATGTACGCACGCACCGTCAGTCCCGGTGGGATGGTCGTCGTGCAGCCCTCGGCATCGTGGGCTAGGCGGTCCCGGATGGTCGGCACGTCGAAGACCAAGAAGTCGGTCACCGATGGGCGGCCGTCCGATGGTCGATTGTCAGGGAGTTGCTCGTCGAGCCGAGCGAAGAACGTCTCGGTGAATCGGACGGTGCGTTGCCTCACCGGTTGGGAGAGAGCCGGGCCTCGATCGCTGCTGCGCGTTCGACGACTCGGCGGCGGAACGCCTCGGGCAGCTCGTCTAGGGAATGCAGTTCGCCCGCCAGTACGGCTTCGGCGCGCTCGCTTGGCGACATGCGATCCATCTCATGGGGGGTGATGACGTGACGCTCGGGCATTCCACGATCGTAGCGGTCAACGGCCGTGCGACACCGCTCAGCGGTGGCTTCGCTGGGCCGACGAAGATTTGGCTCTCGCCGAGCACACCGCTGCGGACGTCGAGGTGGTTGCTCGTGGTGCGCGCCTGTGGGCGCACCACGCTGCGGAGAAGGCACTCAAGGCCTTAGGTTCTCGATGTAGCTCGCCACCGCGAGCTAACACCAATTGACCGCCGTTCATCGCTTTCGCATCACGTCGAGGTCTACCCGGCCCTTGATGCCCTCGACGTGGGCCAGTCCGTGCACTTGCCACACCACCCATTGGGGCTGGCGAGGTCGGCGCAGGACCCGTAGTTGCCACAACGTTCGTCCCAGCCGTTTGCGCGATGGATACATGCGCTCCCACTCGTCACCGACGTAGAGCACCATCGGAACGTGCCAGGCGAGTTCAACCCGTTCGAGGAACGCCGCCAGTTCTCGTTCTAGGTGAGCACGGCTTGGACGGGTGGCGCAGTTGCCGACAAGCTCCAAGTTGACCGCCGGGGGGAGCGCACCCAGGTCGGGTGGTGCGATCCGTAGGAAATTGGTGGCTTGGTCTGCTCCCGGCGTACACAGGGTGAAGTAGTGATAAGCACCCCTACGAAGCCCGGCCGCTCCTGCGCCGCGCCAGTTGTCGGCGAACTTCTCATCGGTGAAGTCGGAACCCTCGGTGGCTTTGATGTACGCAAATCCGATCTCGTCTCCGGCCACTCGTTGCCACTGGATTGATCCCTGATGCGACGACACGTCGATGCCGAAGCGCTCCCCTGTACGCAGCGGCGGCCGCCAATTCGGAAAGAACACGAACCACACACCAGCGCCCAGTAGGCAAACAACAACCACAACGACGCTGAGGGCAACCACCAAGCGTCGAGTCCTGGACATGCTCCATCCTCGCATTCGGCGGTGATTTCTGAGGGACTGCTCCCGGTGATCAGCACTATGCCGGTAGCCTGAGCAACCGGTGCCCTACCCGGGTACGTACAGCCCGGGACTCCGGTAGCCGAAGGAACCAAGCG
>JANYHQ010000062.1 GCA_025358985.1 Acidimicrobiales bacterium | reverse complement strand
CCTGCAATTTTTCGCCCGAGAGTTGTTCTCAGAATGGGTCTCGGGCGCAAAGTGCGTCTCACAGACCCGAATCGCGCCCGAGATCGTGCCTGTGAACACTTCTCGGGCGCAAAGTGCGCCGCCGTTGCGTACACTAATGACACCCTTTGTGGGGCGGGTCGGGTCGGGCGTGGGTAGGGCGGGGCAACACTGGGACTGAGCTGGTAGTCTATTCCCAATGGAAACGACAGTAGATCAGGTGGGGCGAATTGTGATTCCCAAGGCATTGCGCGACCGCCTGTCATTGGTCCCGGGCTCGGTAGTGGACATTTCGGAGTACGGCGATGGACTCCACCTTGCACCGGGGGGTCGAACGGCGCGAGTGGTACGTAGACGAAACAAGCTGGTCGCTGTATCCGATACAACCATCACCGATGATGACGTCTTTGCGCTTATCGATGCGGGAAGGCGTTGACTCCTACGTACTTGGTCGATACCAGCGTTGCCATCCCGCTCATCGCAAGCTCGCACTCCGCTCACGAGCTTGCCAACAGGGTGGTGGGCCGACGCAAGGTTGCTCTGGCGGGGCACGCAGCCATCGAAACATACTCAGTGCTCACCCGGCTTCCGGGAGATGCACGTTTGACCGCCCAGGATGCTCTCGACCTCATGGCCGATCGCTTCGTACCCAGCGAAACCGGGACTTTGGCTCTATTCCCAGATGCGGTATCTCAACTTGCCTCGGTAGGTATCGTGGGCGGAGCGGTATACGACGGTCTAGTAGCACTGTGGGCTTCGGCCGTTCGCGGCTCGATACTGCTCTCTCGTGATCTACGAGCGTCGGCCACGTACGGCCGATTGGGTGTGTTGGTGGAGTTGATCAGCGACAACGACTGACGGCTCAAACGTCAATGCCGTTTCACACCGCCGTACTTCATCCGGGTGTCGCTCATCGATGCGGGACGGGCCTCTGCGTTGCGGATGGCCGCATCTACCACTTCACCCACGAACAACGTGTGTGAACCCAGATTGAGCGTATGGCGCACCTCGCAGTCCATCCAGGCCAAAGCCTCGTCGAACACGGGAGCGCCGGTGAGGGCCGAGCGCACTGGCCGCCCGTTGAGGGTGGTGCCGTCATCGTTGGCGGGCTTGGAGAACTTCACAAATACGCGAGTGTCGGCCGAGTCCCACAGGTTGACACTGAAGCACCCTCCGGTGGAGATGAGACGATGCGTGACGGCGTCGTTGTCCACGCCCACGCCGATGAGCACCGGTTCCATCGATAGTTGAGTAATCCAACTGGTGGTCATGGCATTGCGTTCATCTCCAGATCTGGATCCCACCAGGGCCAAGGCATTGGGAGTCTTCCAGGTGACCTTGTTCAACAGTTCCTCGTCGAGTGGCTGGGGAAGTGTCATGCTGTAATCCTAGGTGCCGCCGTACCTGCGTATCGTGAGCCGATGAATTTCGCTGACGCACTTCACCAGCTACCCAAAGTAGAACTGCACTGCCATATCGAAGGCAGGATGCGCCCAGCAATGACGGTGGAGTTGGCACAAGCCAACAGGCCGAAGCGCTGGTGGCCATGCGGTCGGCGGTTGGTCCGGCATCGACCCGGCCAAATTTGGCGATGCCTATGCCATTGTTGGCGCGGCCGGGTTATGGGGTACTGCGCACCAGGGTGAGAACTCACCTGCGTCGGCGATTGCCACCGCCATCGATGTACTCGGCTGCGAGCGCATCGATCACGATATCTCGATTTTTGATGACCACGACTTGGTGCAGCGTTTCGTGGACCAACGGATTCCCCTTGCGTTATGTCCCAACGCCAACGATGAGGTCTCCTACGTTCATACGAAATCGGGTGGCCGACTGACGAAAGCGCTCCAGGGTCTCGAACCATCGTGCTATCAGCGCCCGTTCTCCGTCAGGGTTGGTGCTCTCGGGAGACGGTTCGCAGTAGATCGGCGTTCGTATGGCCATCCGACCAGCTGATGAGGTCGACACCAACGGCGCTATGCACGGATGCATACCAGGTTCGGTTTGATCGATGGCCACATTGAGGGCGAAATGATGGAGTTCAGGATCCAACTCACTCAGCGCGTTGAGCATTGCGTATCCATCCACCAGAACCGACTCTCCACCGGTGTCGCCGTCTCGTACACATGACAACAAGAAGTAGTCCGGAGCCAGAAGTCCGTAGGCAAATCCGTCAGAATGGAGGGGTAACGGTTGATCGGACCCATAGGGATGCGTGTCCTTCTCGCCTCCTTCGAACACCGCAGCAGCTTCTGGAAGGGCAAGCACCATGCTCCCAAAGATGGTGCGCGTGACACTGCGTGCATCCTCTTCGGATGGTCCCACCCCGGAAACGATGGCTGCTCCGTCAGCGCCCACCAAACTCAGCGCATCGGCGGGGGACTCGGCGTACATCGGCACCACCCCGCAATCAACCACAGGCTCGGACCCGGTTGTGCCATTCGCAAGTATCGGCATCATGGCAACAAGCGTAACGGAAGGCGCTCTTCTTCCGAGCGGTGCTTACACCGCGTTCGCGAAACGTTCACGAACGCAGCCCCATTTGCGCTGTCGCGGTGCACGTCTATGTGCAACTCTGATTGTCATGCGTGATCTTGCAACGTTGCCGAAGGCTCATCTACATCTCCATGTGGAGGCAGGGATGAGACCCACCACCCTGGCCGACCTGGCGGCCAAGTACGCCATGCAGATGCCCACCATCCGGGGCTATGGCAGCTTTTCTGCCTTCTCCGATTTGTACGTGGCGGCCACTGCTGTACTGCAGACGCCACAAGACTGGGAGCGCCTGGCTGATGAGCTCTGTGAAGACCACGCACGCGACGGGGCGGTGTACGTGGAGCCGAGTTTCTGGGCCGCCAACTATCGCGATCAGTTCGCGTCCGATGACGCCTGTTGGGAGTTCGTCCTCTCAACGTTTGCCGAAGCTGCTGATCGCCACGCCATCTCGGTGGGTTTCATGGCTGCGGTAGACCGAGTGTTGAACAGCGCCGAAGAAGCTGTGGCGTTGGCCCATCAGGCGGTGCGGTTCATGGACAGGGGCGTAGTCAGTTTTGGCTTGCACAACGATGAAGTCGGTCATCCGCCGCAAGACTTTGTGGAGGCGTTCGCCGTGGCCAAGGCCGGTGGGCTGCTCATCACTCCTCACGCCGGTGAGCTGGAAGGGGGACATTTCGTACAGGACTCGGTTGAGTTGTTGGGTGCGGACCGTATCCAGCATGGCGTGCGTTCCTTTGAGGTACCTGGACTGGTGGAGTACCTGGTGGAGCGCGGCGTGTGTTTGGACGTGTGCCCCACGTCCAACATCATGCTGTCCGTGTTTCCCAGCCTGGCCCAGCATACCTTGCCCCGGCTACTTGACGCGGGAGTGAAGTGTTCTGTCAACGGTGACGATCCGCTGTTGTTCGGGCCGGGGTTGCTTGATGAATATGAGCTGTGTCGGCGCGAGTTCGGCTTCGATGATGAGCGGATGGCCTTCATCGCCCGTTGCTCCATCGAATGCGGAGGCGCCCCGGATTCAGTGAAGTGGGAGGCGTTGGCGGGTATCGACGCCTGGCTGAGCAACGTTTTTGTCAGTTGAGCAGCAGCCGAATGAGTACGCGTCGTATTTCCAGGGTCAGCCGATCTGCGCGCGTATGAATCTCGGCCCGGATTGAAAGTGGGAACGGTGCATGGCCTCTGGCCTGGAACTCCAGATCTTCGGCCAGTACCCGTTGCTCGAACTCGACGGATTCTCGCATGGCCTCATCGTTTGCCACATCGTTGCGAGAGAGCACGGTGGACACCCGACACTGAGTGGC
>JANYHQ010000059.1 GCA_025358985.1 Acidimicrobiales bacterium | reverse complement strand
GGACGCTCTGCGGTCATCGGAGCAGGCGCCGTGGTGGGACCGTTTGCCTCGTTGGAGCCCGGCAGCCGCGTAGCCGATGGGGTGCGTACCGGGCCCTTCTTCCGGGCTCACTGATTTTCAGGGCCCACTGAGAAACCCCCTTCAGAACCTGGCTAACCTCATGGGTGCATCGAGTGGGGCACTCGATCAGCTCGGGAGGCAGTCGCAGATGGAGATGGCACCCACCAAGAAGTTGGCGCTGTACGCGGGGCGTACCAATGGCGAGTTGGCCGTGGAGGTGGCCGAGCATCTGGGCGTGAAGTTGGGTAATCCCAATCTGGTGGATTTTGCCAACGGGGAAATTCGCTGCGCGTTCGGCGAGTCCATCCGCGGCTGCGACGTGTTCATCCTGCAAACCCACGCCTACCCGGTGAACGATGCCATCGTGGAGCAACTCATCATGATCGATGCGGCCAAGCGGGCGTCGGCCAAGCGCATCACTGCGGTGGTGCCGTTCTACGGATATGCCCGTCAAGATCGCAAGGCGGCCGGACGCGAGCCCATCACTGCCAAGTTGTTGGCCGACATGCTCACGGTGGCCGGTGCTGACAGGGTGGTGTCCATCGACTTGCACTCCGGGCAGATCCAGGGATTCTTCGACATCCCCGTGGATCACCTCACCGCCATTCCGGTGTTGGTGGATCATCTGCGGACCATCGTGCCGCCCAACGCAGTGGTGGTGTCGCCGGATTCTGGTCGGGTGAAATCGGCGGAGCGTTTTGCCAAGCATCTCGATGCTGACGTGGCGTCCATCTACAAGCGTCGCTCCACGTCGAAGGTCAACACGGTGGAGGCGCTCGACATCATGGGTGATGTGGCCGGGCGATTCTGCGTGGTGGTGGACGACATGATCGACACCGCTGGCACCATCTGTGCGGCCGCCGATCTGCTGCGGCGCCGGGGGGCGTCGGAGGTCATTGCCGCCGCTACCCACGGTGTGCTGTCGGGGCCGGCCATCGATCGGATCAAGAACTCGGTGTTCACTCGCGTGATCATCACCAACACCATTCCGCTGCCCCCGGAGAAGCAGATCGACAAGATCGAGGTGCTGTCGGCCGCCCCCATCCTGGCCCACGCCATCAACGCCGTGTTCGGGGATGCGTCGGTGAGCGAGATCTTCGGCGGCGAGAACCAGAGCTAGGGCGCAGGCCCGTAATCAGGCAGAGCTAGGGCGCAGGCCCGGGTGGGCGTTCGGCGGGGTTCGCTGGGCCGGGTAACCTCTCAGACCGACTGCGCTAGGTATGGCGCACGTGCACTCGACAGAGGAACCTCTCCATCATGGCCGACATCACCATCACCGCTCAGCTGCGCCCCCTCACCGGCAGTCGCCCCACCGGCCGCCTGCGCACCACGGGCAAGCTGCCTGGCGTCATCTACGGCAAGGGCGACCCGGTGTCGATCGTGCTTGATCACCGTGAAGTACGCAACACGTTCAATGACGTGTCCAAGCGGGGCCTGGAGTTCAACCTGGTGCTCGATGGGGTCAGCCAGCGGGTCAAGATCCAAGAGATCCAGCGCCACCCGGTGCGCCATACCGCCACGCACCTGGACCTCGTCCGAGTCTGAATCCCGATCGTCGCCAGCGCACGGGTACCCCCGCTGATCTGCTGGTGGTGGGTCTCGGTAACCCCGGCGCCGAGTACGAGGGCACCCGCCACAATGTGGGGGTGGAGGTGATCAACCTCCTGGTCAAACGCCATGGCGGCCGCCTGAAACTGGGCCGAGAGAGGGCGCTGTCCGCTGAACTGCGGGTGGGCGTTCATCGCCTGGTGGTGGCCGTGCCCATCACCTACATGAACCTGTCAGGCGAAGCAGTCCGCCCGTTGGTACGTCGTCACGGCATAGAAGATTTGGCTCGGTTGGTGCTGGTGCACGACGAGTTGGATCTGCCCGTCGGACGGGTGAAGTTGAAACTGGGTGGCGGCAACGCTGGTCACAATGGGTTGAAGTCGGTTCAGGCCCATCTCAACTCAGCACTGTTTGCCCGGGTCCGCATCGGTGTGGGCAAACCCCCCGGTCGTGAGGCGGGCGCCGACTACGTACTCAAGCGACCGGGCAAAGCCGAACGCCAACTGCTTGATGTGGATATCGAACTGGCAGCTGATGCGGTGGAGGCAATTCTCGATGAGGGATTCGACCGGGTCATGAACCGGGTCAATACGGCTGCAGTCTGACCAGTGTTCAGCAGTTTCGGATCAGTGCCACCGGTACAGTCCATGGTGCGGGCCCAACCATCGGAGGAACTCATGCAGCATGTCAACCCATCACGTTGGACCAGAGGCAGCACACGCGTGGCGGGGCTGGGGATGTTCACCGGCGTCACGGTGCTGGCGGCCATGCTCGCCGCCACCGCCAACGCGCCAGCGCAAACCCGGGCGCAAACTCTGGCCACCAACGTGGCGTCTATCAAGGTCACGCTGAATTCGGCCGGACAGATGCCCAACGGGCTCACCGGGTACCGAGTGGACGTGGTGTGCTCCGGGGTCGCCGGACTGCCGGCCCCCGGGGCTCAGACCCTGGTGGCCTCGCTGCCCACCCAGGGTGGATCGGTCACGGTGCCAGTCGCTGTCCAGGCAGGCACCAACTGCGCGTTTCGATTGGCGGCACTCGGTACTGGTCCGCGTCCCATCAATGGCA
Source organism: Acidimicrobiales bacterium (assembly GCA_025358985.1). Lineage (GTDB taxonomy): Bacteria > Actinomycetota > Acidimicrobiia > Acidimicrobiales > JANYDT01 > JANYHQ01. The sequence goes on along the minus strand of JANYHQ010000059.1, from coordinate 5,303 downwards.
ATGCGGCCTATGTGGGCGGGGTGCAACGGGCCGTGTCGTTTCCCACCACGGTGAATGGGGCGGCAGTTGATCCCCTCACTGTGATCGAGACCGTAGCGGTACCCATCGAGGCATCCACCGACGTGGTGTTCGGCTCGTTGACCCCGGTCACCACGTCCACCGCGTCCACCGTGGCGCCACCGACCACGTTGCCGGCACCCACCACCCGTCCGGCCGCCACCGTCGCGGTCACTGTCGCCATCACCACTGCTCCTACAACAGTGGCCCCAGTGGTTGAGACCCTGCCTCCGCCGAAGTACATCGTTGTCACGGTTGTCCGAGACAAGAAGTGCCGCACAGGCTATCGATTCTCCAAAGGGAAGTGCCTCACGACCACGCAACGTAAGAAGTACGTTCGTTAGCCTGCGGGGGCAGTGATCGTCTGGCACGATATGGCGCTTCTGCTGCGCACCCAGCAGACACCACACCGCCCTGAGGACGTGCAGTGACCGCATCACTTCCCAATGCTGTAGTTACGGCGACGGCGGTGGCGGCGGTGTCCATCCGGGGCGTCCGCAAACTGTTCGGTAGTGGTGAGAACGCCGTCCATGCGGTGGATGGAGTGGATCTCGATATTGCCGACGGGGAGTTCTTCTGCCTGCTCGGCCCGTCGGGCTCGGGTAAAACCACCCTGTTGCGGATGATCGCCGGATTTGAGTTGCCCACCGACGGCACCATCTTGTTGCAGGGCGCCGACGTCACCCGTCTGCCCCCGTTCGATCGTGACGTCAATACCGTGTTTCAGGACTATGCGCTGTTTCCCCACATGAGTGTGGCCGACAACGTGGGCTACGGCTTGAAGGTGAAGAAGGCTCCCAAGGCCGAGAGGGTCCGGCGGGTGGGGGAAGCACTGGAAACGGTGCAACTCGGTGCGTATGGATCGCGCAAACCATCGCAATTGTCCGGGGGGCAACGCCAGCGCATCGCATTGGCACGTGCACTTATCAATCGACCCAAGGTGTTGTTGCTCGATGAGCCTCTTGGTGCGCTCGATTTGAAGCTACGCCAGCAAATGCAGGTTGAGCTCAAGGCGATCCAAACCCAGGTTGGCATCACGTTCATCTTCGTCACCCACGATCAGGAAGAGGCGCTCACGATGAGCGACCGCATCGCGGTGTTCAACCGTGGGCGAGTGGAACAGGTGGGCACGCCGGCCGATGTGTACGAGCGGCCATCAACGTCGTTCGTGGCCGGGTTCGTAGGCACCTCCAATTTGCTCGAGGGTTCGGTGGCCTCGTCGCTTCTGGGTGTGGAGGGAACGTTCACCATCCGGCCCGAAAAGATACGCGTACTGGGCACTACGGAGACTACGGAGGGTTCAGAGACGCAGGGCGGCCACGACGTCCACGCTCCGGGCATGGTGCAACACGTGGAATACCTGGGTCCGTACACCCGACTCCGGGTGGCCCTTGATGCTGGTGCCGTGCTGCAAGTGATGGTGCAGAACACCGGTGACGGGGTAGCCCGTGGTCCCGGTGAGCGTGTGGTGCTGGCCTTTGAGCGTCGCCACATCTTTGACATTCAGTAGATCCATCCATCCCCGCAACCAAGGAGACCAATCGTGCCAGTAAACAAGCAACGAACTATTCAGTTGATGGCATGCGTGGTGGTCAGTGCGTTCGCATTGAACGCCTGCAGCAGCAGTTCCAAATCCCCGGATACCACTGTGGCTGCCGTTGCCGATACTGCTGCGGGCACCACGGTAGCGGCGGCCACCGGAGGCAATGAGGTGGTGGCTGGCATCAAGGCGCCCGACATTGCGGCGGCCACTGCGGTGGGCAAAGGCGAGGGCGAACTGAACCTCATTGCCTGGGCTGGCTATACCGAAAAGGCGTGGGTAGATCCATTCACCGCCGCCACCGGTTGCAAGGTCAACGTCAAGGTGGGTAATACGTCCGACGAAATGGTGCAGCTCATCAAGACCGGTGACTACGACGGTGTGTCAGCTTCGGGGGATGCGTCATTGCGACTCATTGCCGCTGGTGACGTGGCCCCTGTGAATACGGCTCTCATTCCCAACTATGCCGATGTGTACCCGGGCCTCAAAGGCAAGCCGTGGAACACCGTGAACGCCAAGTCGTACGGCGTGCCGCATGGTCGAGGTGCCAACGTGTTGATGTACAACACCGACAAGGTGACCCCGGCCCCGGACTCATGGAGCGTGGTGTTCGACAAGGCCAGCCCGTACAAAGGTGCTATCACCGCATACGACTCGCCTATCTACATCGCTGATGCGGCGGTGTATCTCATGGCCACCCAGCCGAAGCTGAAGATCACCAACCCATACGCCCTCGATGCCACCCAGTTCGGCGCTGCGGTGGATCTCTTGAAGCAGCAGAAGAGCAATATCGGTGAGTATTGGAGTGATTTCACCAAACAGCAGGCGGCCTTCAAGGCTGGGTCCAGTGTGGTGGGCACGTCATGGCAGATCGTGGCCAACTTGGCCAAGGCAGAGGGCACCAAGGTGGAAGCCATATTGCCCAAGGAGGGCGCCACCGGTTGGTCTGATACGTGGATGATTGCGGCCAAGGCCAAGCACCCCAACTGCATGTACCTGTGGATGGATCACATCATCAGTCCTGCGGCCAACGCCGCTGCTACCGAGTACTTCGGCGAAGCACCTTCCAATCCCAAAGCGTGTTCCAAGACCGCCGACAAAACCTTCTGTGACACGTTCCATGCTGGTGACGAGGAGTACTTCTCCAAGATCTGGTACTGGACTACCCCCATTGCTGCTTGCCTCGATGGGCGCACCGTGGCCTGTACTGATTACAGCGAATGGACCAAGGCCTGGACAGAGGTCAAGGGCTAAATGCTTAAGCCGCTGGCCCGATGGTTTCACCGCCGCCCCCTGGCAGGTCTCGTGGGCCTACTGGGCGCGCCGATGGCGTGGTTGGTGGTGGTGTACCTCGGGAGCCTGGCGGCGTTGCTGGTGAGTTCGCTGTATTCGCTCGACAGCTTCACGTTCAATGTGGTCAAGCACGTTGGGCTGCAGAACTACCGAGAGTTGTGGCAGCGGCCGGTGTATGCACGGGTGGCCATGAGGACGCTAGGGGTGGCGGCTGCAGTCACCCTGGTGGACCTGGTGCTGGCGCTCCCCATTGCCTTCTACATGGCCAAGGTAGCTACACCACGCGTACGACGGGCATTGGGAGTAGCGCTCATCCTGCCCTTGTGGGCCAGCTATTTGGCCAAGGCCTATGCGTGGCGCACGTTCCTCGACCCTGCGGGTGGGCTACTGCGAAAGACTCTCGGCTGGTCGCCCGGATTCGGCCTGTCTGGGGTGGTCATCGTGCTGGCCTATCTGTGGTTGCCGTATGCCATTTTGCCCATCTACGCAGGTCTCGAGCGACTACCCGATTCACTATTGGAGGCATCGGCTGATCTCGGCGGCCGGGCTGGTGTCACGTTGCGCGCCGTGGTGTTCCCCATCCTGTTGCCAGCGGTGGTGGCGGCCACCATCTTCACCTTTTCCCTCAGCCTGGGCGACTACATCACCGTGGGTATCGTTGGAGGCAAGACCCAGATGATCGGCAATGTCATCTCCGCTAATTTTGGGGTCAACAACGTACCGTTGGCTGCCGCATTTGCGGTGGTACCCATGATCATCATGGTGATCTACTTGGTTGGTATCCGCCGCACCGGCGCCCTCGAGAATCTGTAAGTACACATGTACCTGTCTTCAGCCGTTCGACGCGGCATCGCCGTTCTCACCGCCGCCGTATTGCTGTTTTTGTATGCACCCATTGCGTACCTCGGCTTGCTGGCGTTCAACCGCCAGAGATCCATCATCTTCGGCGGTTTCACGCTGAAATGGTGGGGTGTGGCGTGGCGTGATCACGAGGTACGCCACGCCCTCTGGGGTTCCGTGCAGACCGCCACCATGGCTACGTTGCTGGCACTGGTTCTGGGTACCTTGGCGTCTCTGGCGGTGCACCGGTATCGCTTCTTCGGTCGGACCACGGTGAGTTTCGCAGTGATCCTGCCTATTGCGTTGCCGGGCATCGTCACCGGTATTGCCCTCAACGCTGCGTTCCGACAGATCCTGGGCGTGAAATTGGGCTTCTTCACACTGGTAGTGGCCCACGCCACGTTCTGCTTGGTGGTGGTGTTCAACAATGTGGTGGCGCGTCTGCGCCGTTTACCCGGCAACCTGGAGGAGGCCAGTGCCGATTTGGGTGGCGATGCGTTTCAGACATTCAGACTGGTCACGTTGCCGTTGTTGCGCTCAGCCCTGTTTGCGGGTGGACTCTTGGCCTTCGCTCTCAGCTTCGACGAAATTGTGGTGACCACCTTCACGGCGGGCAGTGGGTTCACCACACTGCCGCAATTCATCCTGGGCAACTACTCCCGACCGCAACGCCTGCCCGTGGTCAACGTGGTGGCCATCACCGTGGTGTTGTTGTCGATAGTGCCGGCCTGGTTGGCGCAGCGCATCAGTGGGGATGTGTCTTCCGCTCGTTGATCACGCTGCCAGACTGGGTTTTCCTCTCAAGATGGAGTTCACACATGGCCAAGAGGCAAGCGAGCACTATCGACAAGTCGGTGGGCAAGTCGGTGGGCAAATCGGTGGGCAAATCGATGGGCAACGTCAACATCGGCATCTCTGACAAGGATCGGTCGGCCATCGCCGATGGACTGTCCAATCTTTTGGCGGACACGTACACGCTGTATCTCACCACGCACAATTTCCATTGGAACGTCACCGGTCCCATGTTCAACACCCTCCACGCCATGTTCATGGTGCAGTACACGGAGTTGTGGAACGCCGTGGATCCCATCGCTGAACGCATCCGCGCTGTCGGCTTCCCAGCGCCAGCATCGTATGCACAATTCGCCAAGCTCAGCTCTTTGCCCGACGTTCCAGCCAAGCCACCCAAGGCCATGGACATGGTGCGAGTGCTGCACAGCGGCAATGAGGCTGTGGCCCGCACCGCCCGTACCGCATTCGCAGTGGCCGAGAAGGCTTCCGATCAACCCACCGCCGATCTGTTGACGCAGCGCCTGGACATCCACGAAAAGACGGCATGGATGTTGCGCTCGATCCTGGAAGACTAAGGAGTTTTCAGAACCGCTTTCACGCGTGGTTGGCGCACCATGAGCCAACCGAAGGCCAGGCCGAACACGGTCCATGTGGTTACCAGTCCGGCCAGTGACACCATCCGGAATTTCCAGATGAGCCCAGCGGGCATATCAGTGGGGATGGACGCAGCCGCTGGTAACACCACGAAGCCGATGATCACGATGGCCACACCGATCACGAG
>JANYHQ010000041.1 GCA_025358985.1 Acidimicrobiales bacterium | reverse complement strand
CCGAAACGCGTCGGTCTGCTCACGGCAAAATTCTATACCGCAGGCAACGCAAGAATACTGAACGCCAGGTTTGGCATTCAGTCCGTCACCAGGGCCACTTCCCAACCTACAAAGCGGTCCTGAGGGTCCGTTATCTAACAGCGATCGCACTTCGCATAAACCGGGAGAACATGACTGGGCGGGTCAACGGTTGGAAACGGATCCTGAACACCCTCGTCGTCTATTACGGCGATCGCATCAATCCGACCAACACTTATATAGTAAGTATACCTAGCAGCACGGGACATGGCCACTTACACAATCAATCCCTTGGCCGTGGCCAGTCCGCCGCGTACGGGTCGGGAGATGATTTGGGTCTTGGAGCGACCCTTCAGCAACTTGACCCTGTCAGTAACTAAACGTGGTGGCCCCGTCGCCGATCCAATCCCACATCGGGACGGTACCTCCAACCGTCGCACCCTTGATCAACGGGGCGTCTTGCAGGCGTTTGCTGTTCACGCAGACCGGACACACCAGGTACACCCCGCCGGCGGCCTCGTACCGAGCGATCAGGTCGGGAATCGACGGACACCCGTCGCATGCGACACCCACTGCGACACCGACCATTGCGAGCCGGACCGCTTCCTTAGTCAGAAACATCAGTGTTGGACGACCCGACTCTGCTGCTCCGACGGCCACAAGAAACGCGACCGTCACCTTCTCGGCATCTTCCAGCCCCGTTGTTAGGCTCACGACTGCTTTGTTACTCATAACAAGACTCCTTCTTGTACGGAATCCCATCATCGAGACAAGCCGGAGCCGTTGCAAGTTCAAAATCTGTAGTGGCGGATTGCTACGGATTTTGACAGGGTGTTCCTATGAGTGGATTCGGCCAGTTCTGTCCGGTCGCCAAGACCTCCGAACTCATCGGTGAGCGTTGGATGCCGCTCATACTCCGGGAGTTGATGTGCGGAAGTTCTCGCTTCTCAGAGATCCAACGCGGTGTCCCGCTGATCTCACCGGCTCTGTTGTCGAAGCGGCTCACACAGCTCGAGACAGCCCGAGTGATAACCCGAACGCGCAACGGCGCTGGATCGAGGGCTGAACTCACGGAAGCGGGGTGGGAGTTGTATCCGATTATCGAAGCCATGGGCGTTTGGGGTCAGCGATGGGCCCGTAGTAGCTACTCCGCCGATGAACTCGACCCGGCACTGTTGATGTGGGACATGCGACGCATGTTGAAGGCCGAAGGTCTGCGACCGGCGCGTACCGTTGTGGAGTTCCGGTTCCGTCAGGCACCCGCCCGCAAGTCGCTGTACTGGCTCGTCGTCGATGGTGACGTTGACCTTTGCATGGTTGATCCGGGGCTCCCTATCGACCTTCACGTCAACGCCAACTTACGTGCGCTTACAGAAGTCTGGATGGGCGATCGTTTAATGTCCGACGCCGTGAACGCAGGACTGATAACGATGGATGGGCCGCTGCCCCTCCTGAAACGCTTTCCGGACTGGATTGGATGCCATCCCGTCCTCGGCTCAGTACGTTCCGCAATGGAAGCCGGGTGACGCGAGCTCCTTCATGCCCTCGGCACCGAACTAACCCGAGGCAGCTGGGACTGAACAACGATGCCAGTTCAGCCGAGCAGGACCATCGGCCCGGTTCGTGCACGGATCGTTCGTCGATAACGAGGAATGGACGACCAACGAACCCGTCCTCGCATCGCCCTAGGACTCCGCCTCGTCGACCGCCCCGCCGCCCGGCACATCACGATCGTCCACGCGCACGGACTGCGCAACCCGGCCGGGAAACACGACACCCCTGCCAGACGCGCCCAGGCTGCTCATCTGGTGGCTCTTGTTGATGCCATCCGAGAGCCGGGCGACTGTACGGTTCTATGCGGGGATCTGAACCTGCTTCCCGACAGCGAGAAGTTCGGTGTGCTGGCGGAGATCGGTCTCACCGATCTCGTCGGCACGGCTGAAACACGGACCACGTTGTGATCCGCGGCCAAGTAGCCACGCAGCGAGAACGCGATCGTCGCTTCGGCCACGAAGGCCTTCGACGAGGCGAGGCAGCGCTCGATCGATAAAGTCCTGGGACCATTGCGCAGGAGTCGCAACTCCGAGGTCGACCATGTGAACATCGACCTCACGCCACCGCCGGAACGGAAGCTGAGCGATGCAATGTTCGCCACCGGCGACCGTACGCACGCGACGTGCCCAAGCGGTAGCGGGCAAGTTGTCGAAGACGTCATCCAGTCGACGGGACCATTTGCCGACATCGCGCCTCAATTTGTCCGGTACTCGACGAGCGCCTTGTTCGATTTCGTCAGCTCTACCGGCGGGGCCGCCCAGGTATTGCTTAGCCATGTCATCGCGTTTTGCAGCCTCGATGCGACGACACATCGCTTCTGCGTTTCTCGCCAGGTGTGAGATGACATGCCCGATGGTCCAGTCGGGCAGAGCGGACGGCTGGTGAAAGCGCTCGTCGGCGATGTTGGCCAACGCTGCAGCGAGTCGCGCATGAGCCGCTCGGCAGTTGTCGATGTCATCGAGCGGAACGTCCACCGCTCAACGGTATGTCAGCCGCAGCTTGAAGTGTGGCCTCGGAAGGCCGAATTCGGTCTCACGTACACCACGCACCACTTCGGCACTGATGATCACGTGGGGTGCATCGACCTGGTAGTTCTGGGAGGCCGATGCGCTGGACAATCCCCCCGAGACCCAGCTCCCCACGCCGACACAGATCGCACAGCCGCTCGTCGATGCCTTGATCGCCCGTCTTGCATCGTCGCAGCGTTCGGTCTTCGTGGCAATCAATGGCCGAAGTGGCGCAGGAAAGTCGACGCTCGCGGCTGCCCTCGCCCAAGTATGCAAGGCCCGGGGAGTCTCCGTCACGGTGATTGAGGGTGACGAGTTCTACGCCGGCGGCACCGCCGAACGCTGGGACCAGCGGTCGTCAGCGGATAAGGCGCGCCACGTGATCGATTGGCGCCGCCAGCAACGAGTCCTCGAGGACATTCGTACCAACGGGACCGCCAGCTGGTATCCGTTTGACTGGGAGTCACCGGACTGGAACTCTGATCCCATCCCCCTGCGATCGACGCCCGCATCTGCCACGGCGGCCGACATCGTCATCCTCGAAGGCGCCTACAGCGCCCGACCTGAGCTGCACGACGTCGTCGACGTTCGGGTCCTCCTCGACACTCCACCGGATCGACGCCGACGTCAGCTCCTCGAACGCGAAGGCGACGAGTATCGCAGCGACTGGGAAAGACGTTGGTCCGCCGCCGAGGATTACTACTTCGGAACGATCCTGCCTCCCGATCACTTCGACCACGTGCTGTGATCGCGGCACACTCGCAGACGCAGAAATACGAGAACTAGATCTAAACATGTGCCGCACACCGGCCCGACGCGAGCGCGAGACGAAGCGCCTCATCGATGTCACCGTGACGCAGCCACGCGCGGCCTGGTCCGTAGACGCCATGCTGAGTGTCTCCTGACGCTGATCGGAGCCCGACATGAACCGACGTACACCGTCGTCGAGCCCCTCATCTGTGGAGACCACAGATGACCGATGGCGCAACAACAAGACCACGTGTTGTTGATGCACGCAGAGGCATCGGGCCGCGATCGTCTGTAACCACTCTGACTGGCCTGCGAGCGAGCCGGTGATGGCCAGCGTCCACTCACTTCGACGTAGATCGTCTCGTTCCTTCCAGCAGTTTGCGCACCACGTCGCCCTTGCTGGTGCTTGACCGCTCCGCCTCGCTCATGATCCACGCGTATGTTTCGTCGTCGAAGCGGACGTTGAGGCTCCGGGAAAGAACGACGGAGGCGCTCAACAGCGGACGACCACGTCGCGACTCGTTGGTGCCGGTGCGCTTGCGCTCTAGCAGTCGGGCCATGTCGGCGGGCGACGGATCGGCCAACACTTCGCGAACCTGCCTTTGGAAGTCCGCAGGCGTTACCTGCTGGCCATTGATGACGGCCGAGCGCGACCCCCGCCGGGGTTTCACCTTGCCGGCGCCGCGGCTCTTGCTGGCGTTCTTGCCAACGCGGAGCGCGGCAGCGTCGCCTGTAACCCTCGTCTTCCGGGCGCTGGCCGGGGCCGGGGCCGCTTTGGTGGCGCTGACGCGTTTGGTGTCCTTCATGGCTTCCTTCAATCGAGCAGGTCGTAGAACAGTGTGCGCATCTTCATGGCGTGGAAGATCACAAACCGGTGGTGGGTCTTGGCCACACGACGGTTGCCATGTGCTCCCAGTAGCGCCCGCGCAACTGGGACGACTTCTTCAGGGCCCTGCCAGCAACAGCGCCCACGTGATCACCGAAGCTCGATGGCCGATCGAAGCCGACATGGGCGAGCACGCCGCCGGGACGAACGAGGTTGCGAAAGCGCCGCATACCGTCTACCGCGTCCACGTGATGAAGCATTGCGATTGATGCGACAACGTCGAATGAACCGGAATCCGCTAGGTGTCAGCGAAAGTGAAAAGATCGACGGCGACAAACCGCGTCATGCCGCGGGCGCGGCTATCCGGCCGAGGCCCGACGAACACTCGCTTGATCGACGTCGAGGCCAGTGACGCGCAACTTTGCGGTCGGCGATGTCGGACATCAGCAAACCATCGCCGCTGCCCACCCTCTCGCCCTCTCGCGAAACGCGCGGAACCGACGCTGCCAACGACCAGGAAGAACCGACGCCCCGGTAACCTCGCACTCGACCGCCCTTCATCGCAACCACCAAGGAGTCCACATGCGCTTCGGTATGAAGACCGCCCCCATGCACACCACGTGGGCCGACATGCTCGCTGTCTGGAAGGAGGCCGACACCATCGACCTGTACGAGACGGCGTGGAACTTCGACCACTTCGAACCGATCTTCTCCGACCGCACCGGTTCGTGCCTGGAGGGTTGGACGATGCTCGCCGCCATGGCGATGGCCACCTCGCGCATCCGTATCGGATGTCAGGTCAGCGGCATGCCGTACCGCCATCCGTCGGTCCTCGCCAACATGGCAGCGACGGTTGACGTGATCAGCGGTGGACGTCTCATCGTCGGCCTCGGCGCCGGTTGGAATTCCGACGAGGCCACCGCCCTGGGCATTCCCCTCAGCCCGTGGAAGGAACGTTTCGACCAGTTCGACGAAGGCTGTGAGGTGATCATCCGCCTCCTCCGTGACGAGGTGGCGAACTTCGACGGCACCTGGTTCCAACTGCGTGAGGCCAGGTGCGAGCCGAAGCCGGTGCAACGACCGTATCCACCTATCGCCATCGGCGGCACCGGCCCGAAGCGCACCCTGCGCGCCGTTGCCTGCTACGCCCAGCACTGGAACGCCCTCTCGGGCACGACCGGCGATTGGCAGGCGAGCCGGGATATCTTGTTGCAGCACTGCGCCGACATCGGCCGTGACCCGGGCGAGATCGAGATGTCGATCAACCTCCGCTACGACCCCATTGCGGGGCCGACTGCCCTCGCCGACCAGGCCGCTCAGTGGTCCGAGGCAGGCGCCGACACCGCCATCGTGATCCTCCCGGCCCCCCACACCCCCGCCCCGCTCGCCGCCATCGCCGACGCCTTGGCCCCGCTGCGCACCTGACCCCGCCTTGAACGACTTGCTCGACGGGACTTGACCCGGCAAACGGTGTCGATGTGACGCCCGCTTCGGGCGAGAGTTGGTGCGTTCCCTCTCACACAGCTGACATCGTCCATCGGCTCATCATCGCACGCTGCCCGATCGTCGAACGAGCACATCGGCCCGATTGCGTGCGCCCCAGCACTGCATCGCGCCGGTTACGAGCGGAACCTCTGGTGTCGGCCAGAATCCGTTGAGGTGTTTGCGGGCTCACGTAAAGTTTTGGCGTTTCCACGTCCCGTTTAACCTTCAGCCCGCTCGGCAACGTCAGTATGTTCGACCTCGAGGACTTTCACCTGGCCACCACCGAAGACAACAAGTTGGCCGTTGACATCCGTTCTCCATGAGGGTCAGATGATGTTGATCGCGTCAAGGACGGACGCGACGTAGTCGACGTCACCGCGGAGCGTGCAGGCGATTCGCCATGCGCTTCGCTGCGTGCCCCAACTGACGAAGTCATGAGCGGTTGATGTTACGGTGGCAGCGACATCACGATCGGAGTCTTCGACGATAGTGACGAGTCCGTTCGCGCCAACCGGACGGACGGTCCAGGCGCCTTCGCCGGCGCCGGTGAGTTCAAGTCGCCACGGACGTGTGACGATCGACAGCGGTGCGCGGCACATCTGCGGAAGACCGGCGATCATCCAGTCGATGCCCGGCCTGACTCGGACATCGTCGGCGGGTGGCAGCACCCGTTTGATTGGACCGGCTGGTGCCATCGTGTCGTGGCGGAGATGGCAGTAGTGGTCGAAGCAGTAGGCGTTGGCGAGCCAGTGCATGGCGTAGGTGCCAAGGTCGGCGAGAGGAATTTCGGTCGAGGCGACCGGATCTTCCTGCATTGCGGCGAGCGCCGCGATCGCAACGTCGCGATGCTGGTCGTACTCCGCAAGTACCTCTTCTGCGGTCCACGTCCGTCGAGGAGTGACGAGCGCTTCGACCATCTGTTCGGCCGGGAGGTCCGGAGGCGGTTCAGCCGGCGCGGGGCTGGGGTCGGCAAGTTCTTTGAAGTTCGAAGTGACGTGCGCCAGGACCTCCTGCACGCGCCAGCCGGCGCAGGCGCTTGGCAGGTCCCACTCGGCATCGCTCAGCGATCCAAACACGGCCTGCATATTTTGGTGGTTTGCCCGTAGTCCGTCGATGGCGGCCTTTGTCACGTTGTTCCCTTTCGGTGAAGAGGGCGGCTGTTCGACACATGTATGAACAGCGAATGCTTCGAGACGTTAACGGATACGGTCGTCATTTTTCGTTCCGCTCCTCCGCGTTAGCGGCACGCCTTTCTTCGCTTGGCTGGAGCAAACCCTTGATTCCGGAGTTGGGGTTGGTTGGTTAGGTAGCGGTGCGGTAGTGGTCTTGGTGGGCTTGGTTGGGTGTGCGGAGCCCGAGTGTGAGGTGGGTGCGGTTGTTGTTGTACCAGGCTTCGATCCACCAGTAGAGGTCCTGGTGCAACGCTGTGGCGTTGTCCCACCGGTAACGGTAGATCAGTTCACGTTTCAGTGTCGCAAAGAACGATTCGGCCCCGGCGTTATCCCAACAAACACCGGTATATCCCATCGACTGTTTCATCTTATACAGGGCACACACCCGGCCGAATTCATTCGAAGTGTATTGGGCACCACGGTCGGAATGAAAGATGATCCCAGGCCGGACCCGGCCTCTGCGTCGCACTGCAGCATGCAACGCGTCGATGACAAGATCGGTGCGCATATGGTCTGCGAACGCCCACCCGACAACCTGTTTCGTGGCCGCGTCGATCACCGTGGCCAAGAACCAGAACCGGCCACCAACCCAAATGTAGGTGATATCGGAATACCAGACAACGTCGGGCCGACACGGCCTGAACCGTCGTTGCACCAGGTCAGGGAACGGCCACGGGTGCCGGTCGCGGATAGTGGTCCGAACACCCGGCTCCCTGCCACAAACCCCCTGGATACGGTGTTCGGCCATCAGCTCAGCGACTCTGCGACACGAGATCCGGCGACCCCGCTTGCGCATCCGGTCACAAATCTTCACCGCCCCGTAAGTGCCCCCGGACCAGGCGTGAACCTCCCGGATTTCGGCAACGATCACTGCGTCGACGACACCGCGTTCGGCGGCCAGAAGCCGACCTTGGCGGTTCCAATCGAAATACGATGATTGCGGAAGGTCCAAGACACGGCACAAGATCCGGATCGGGTAATTGGCCTTCTCGGCATCGATGAACTGGTAGATCAAGACCCGTTCTCCTTTACCCAGGCGAGTGGCCGGAGGGGATCTCACCCTCCGGCTCTCTCAGAACCGTGCGTGAACCTCTCGACTCACACGGCTCCCATCATCGAGCAGGTCTCATGGGGTGAGTCCGAGCCGCCAGTGCGCGAACAGTCCTGGTTGACGAACGGAAATCGTTCGTAACCATGCCCGTGCGGCCGTTGGACGGTTTCGGAATCGTTTGTACTTCTTCATCGCCCATCGCATCAAATACTTGTTGATGTTCTGTAAGGAAGGAAACAATTTCGACCGGTGAAACCGACCGTAATACGTTATCCATCCGGTGACGATCGGGTTGATCATCAAACTGAGATGACCAATCGATGACTCGCTGCGGTTATGCAAACGCCATGCCTTGATCTTGCCACGCATCGTTTTAGCTGCAGGGTCCGAGATCGCTGGAGAGAAACTGACAAACAGTCCTTGTTTCCCTGAAACAATCCGGGACCGAAACGCGTACCCCAAAAAGTTGAACTGCTCATGATCATGAGACCCGGAACGATTCACGTCCTTGCAGTACACGATCCGAGTCTTATCAGGATGAAGTTCCAACCCGACCTGACCCATTCGCTTCTTCAAACGCGACAACACCAACACGGCCTGACTTTTGCTTACGCAATGAATCACCGCGTCATCAGCGTAACGTTCGAACGAGACCACCGGAAACTCCCGGGCCAGCCACCGATCAAACGCGTAATGCAAGAAAAGATTCGCTAACAACGGTGAGATCGCAGACCCTTGCGGGGTTCCCTGCGCTCTCGCCGATACCGTGCCATCAACATGTTTCAGCGGCGCAACCAGCCACCGTTGCACATACAACAACACCCACGGAAGATCCGTGTGTTTCGCTACCGTACGCATCACAAGGTCATGATTCAGCGAGTCAAAGAACGCCCGAATGTCAAGATCGATCACCCAGTCGCTCTTCCAGCACCGTTCCCGGCACGCCCCCACCGCATCCAAAGCCGATCGACCAGGCCGATACCCATACGAATCCGGGTGGAACAACGGTTCCACCAACGGCTCCAAATAGGAACGAACAACGGTCTGAGCAACCCGATCCGTTACAGTCGGAACCCCAAGAACCCTGACCCCACCTGTTGCTTTCGGTATTTCAACAGCACGTACCGCCGGAGGGAAATACGTTCCCGATGACATCCGATTCCAAACCCGATACAGATTCGATTGCAAATCCATCTCGAACTCAGCGATCGATTGACCATCAACCCCAGCAGCTCCACCATTCGCTTTCACCTTCCCCCACGCTTCAAACACAACCCGTTTCGAAATAGCAAACGGTTTCACCTGCTTCGGTGCGCTCACCAGGTCCTCCCACCCAAAAGTGGTTGCCCGACAAACACACCCCGATAATTCGTCTCCTTCGCTCCGCCCGAATTACCAGGCATCACCGCTACTACAAGACGATCCGTCCCTGTGCTTGCCACCGGTACTCTGCCCCTCACCGTTCCAGCAGCTTGGGGTCCTCCCGTCGCCGAACAAACAACAATTCGACGCAACAAACGACAGGTTCTCACGTTCCATACCAAAGCCTGGATTGGACTCACGCCACCTTCATGCCGGACACCACTGAGGCAGTAAACAGGTAACCCCTCAGCCAATCCCGGGCGCGCCTTCCTGCCCGGTTCTGATGTCATCTTAAGCATTACGACACGTCATCAATGGTTCGCTCACGCTCGTCTTTCCAATCCACACCTCGACACACTCAAACGGTGTGCCTTTCCGCAACGCTCACCACCCCGGCTCTTAACCGACGCAGCTTGCGGTGGTTTGAAACCACCTCCTGCAAGGCGATCCCGGAGGGCCAAACCTCCATCTCTGATACAGCACCGCTCAACAAAACCGGCAACTACACCAATCTCACCTCACGTTCGTGACACACGAAGGCCGTCGCTTTTTTTAGGATTTCGCGTTCCATTTCCCATTCATGCTGAGCTTTGCGGAGCCGTTTCAGCTCCGCCCGCTCAGTCGGGGTCAATGGTTCATCGTCACCGTCAGCGACGGGCGGTTTCGGGGTGTTTGATCTGGCCATCCACCGATACAACATAGCGTCCGACACCCCCAGATCAGCCGCGATCCTCGACCGAGGTTTCGACGACGAACGGACAAGATCACAAGCACGAGCACGAAACTCAGCATCAAACATCGGTCTAGACAATTCAGAATCCTCTCAGAAGAACTCCGGAATCAGGGGTGCAGTTCAAACCAAGGCGCGTCGAGCATATCAATTGTCGGAACGGCGTCAGCGGTCATGGTTTCTCCGGTTGAAATTGTCACGCTTGGCGCTATCAGACGAATGAGATGTC
>JANYHQ010000744.1 GCA_025358985.1 Acidimicrobiales bacterium | reverse complement strand
CATGGAGCTCGAGGTCCAAGATCGTCTCGGGTGGATCCACGCTGGCAACGGTGTTGAAGTCGCTCATGGCATCCCCTTTGACCCCATATTGCCCGTCTGGTTGCTTGGCGCGGTGATCTACCAACCGGTCGCAACGACGTTCGCCGCCACCGTGGCGCAAGTTGCGGTCTGAACGCACCGCTAGCGGTCCACCATCAAAGAATCGCTGGCAACCCTGACGCGCTGTTCAACAGCACCGTGGTGACGTGTCGCTTCGTCCGAGAGTCCACGGGTGGCAAAGGCGCCTTGCGTCCACAGTTCTTGGTTGGCTTGAGCCACTGAACTGATTTCATCGGTGAGCGCAAGAAACGCTGTGCGGTGCTCCCCGAGTAGTTCGTTCCACGGTGTTGAGGCCTCGAGCGCTAGCGAGCGTAATGAGGCATTGGGGCCGAGCCCCAATGACGGGGACTGGGCCTCAACAAGACAGGCCCGCAGCAGCTCGGCCATCCGAAGCTCGTCGAGTACCGCTTCCACTTCTTTGGTGGCCTGTGCCAGCCAGCGCGAATCACCGGAAGCGAGCAGCAAGTGCACCTCATCCAACTTGAACAACAGCATTTCGAGCAGGTTTCGCTCCCGCCACAGAGCGGCACTGATCTCCGAGAGACTCATGTTCGGCCAATCGGCAGCACGCCGCACTACTTGAGTACTTTGTTGGACATGAGACCACTGGCCGAACGTTGCGACGAGAATTTGAGTAGGTGCTCAGGCGCTGAGACGTAGGCCACTGTCGATGCAGTAACCGTGTTGACGAACGGTGCGCACGATGCCTGCGCCACCGGCAGCGATCAACTTACGTCTCATGTTCGACATATGGACTTCCACGAGGTGGTCCGACCCGGAGTCCACCCACGTTGGTCCCCATACGCCGGTGAGCAGCTCGGTACGGCTGACCACAAGCCCTTCACGCTTGGCCAACATCAGCAGCAGCTCGAACTCGATCCGGGTGAGCGGGATCACTGTGCCGAGCACGATTGCCTGCCGGGCATCTACATCGATACTGAGCGCCCCCAGTTCCAGGCACTCTCGGCCGGTGGGAGCCTGGCGACGGACCGCAGCGCGCATACGAGCTACCAGTTCTCGGGGTGAAAATGGCTTGTTGACGTAATCGTCGGCCCCCGTGGCAAAGCCCACGATCTTGTCCACCTCATCGGTACGTACAGACAGCATCAAGACGTGCGCATCCGAGCGCTGGCGCAGCAGACGGCATGTTTCGAACCCATCGATGCCAGGCAGCCCCACATCAAGTACCACCACCGCAAAGGTGGCTTGCTCCGCTTCGTGAAGGGCGTCTTCTCCAGTGGCAACGGAGGTGACAGCGAACCCTTCCTTCTCCAGAAACGACGCCAGGATGGTCCGAACTTCGTCGCCATCCTCCACCAAGAGGACTCTGGGGCGTTCACCAGCAAGTGAGGGAGTCCTTGTTTGGTCCGCCGGTAATGCACAGCTGCGGATGGGGTCCATGCGGGGCATGGTGGCGGCGATGGGGGTCGTCACGGGAAAAATCACTCCTGCCTAACTTGTGGGGTAACACCCTTAGTATGAGGACCGAGGACCGCTTCGGCAACCCTTACTTTTGTTCGTGACGGAAATGCCTCGACGATCGGTGCTGGGCTATCCGTATGCGCGCCTAGGAAGCTGAAGCGGAAGGACTGCCCCGCTGAACCCATAAGGCGACGTCAGGGGGAATGTCACCGTTGACCGTCAAGGGACCGCTGGCCAACGTGATGAGGGTATCGGCGGGCACCACAACCGGGGCGGCGGAAAGATTAACAACGCACACAAAGCCTTGGCCTCGCTCAAAGGCCAATGCCCCCGGCGCCATATCGATCCATCGCAGGGGGCCGTCCCCGAGGCCGGGATGGGTACGCCGGATCAGCAACGCCGCCCGGTACAGCGCCAACATGGAATCGGGTTCGGTGCCAAGCACTTCGGCGCTTACAGCCCCCCACGAGACGGGTTGGGGTAACCACGGGGGTGAGGATGCATGGGGCGGACTGAAGCCGAATGGCGACTGGGTGCCGCTCCAAGGTATAGGGACGCGACAACCGTCGCGTCCCCGCAGCGTATGTCCGGAGCGTTTCCAGGTGGGGTCTTGGAGCACAGACTCCGCAAGATCCTCCACTTCGGCCAGGCCCAATTCTTCGCCCTGATAAATGTACGCGGACCCGGGAAGTGCCAGCGTGAGCAATGCCGCTGCCCTTGCTCGTTTGAGGCCCAACTCGAAGTCCCCGGGGTGACCAAGCAACCCATCCAGGGTGAACGGTGGATTGCTTGTTTGTACGCGTGCATAGCGAGATGGGTGCCGGGCAACATCGTGATTGGACAGTACCCACGTGGGGGGCGCCCCCACGGCGGCGTGTTGAACGAGGGTGGCGTCGATGGTGGCCTGAAGTGGGGCGGCCAACCATGGTGCCCGGAGGTAGTCGAAATTGAAGGCAGTGTGCAGTTCATCAGGGCGTAGGTACCGGGCCAAACGGTGTGGCTGCTCCACCCAGGCCTCGGCCACAAACACCCGGGGCCGGCTGTAGGAATCCGCCACGGCCCGCCACGAGCGATACACATCATGTACGTCGTCTCTGTCCCAGTGAGGATGATCACGCCACTCCCCGTCGGCTGAGACGACAGGGCGCTGACCGACATCGGGAAAACCGTCCTGCTTGGTCAACGAATGGGCCACGTCAATACGGAAACCGTCGACACCGCGGTCGAACCAGAACCGCAGGATCGACTCGAACTCGGCACGGACCTCGGTGTTGTTCCAGTTGAGATCGGGTTGTTCAGGGGCGAACAAATGCAAGTACCACTGACCGGGCGTGCCATCGGACTGCATCACCCTGGTCCACGCTGGCCCGCCGAAGGCGCTGCGCCAGTCGTTGGGCTCGTGCTCACCGGCCTCGCCCTGTCCTTCGGCGAACAGATATCGACCGCGGGCCGCCGAATCCTGTTCGGCGGCCAACGCCTCCACGAACCAGGGGTGATGGTCGGAGGTGTGGTTGGGCACGATGTCGAGCACCACTCGTAGACCCAGGGCGTGAGCTTCATCAATGAGGGACTTCGCCTCGGCCAGGGTGCCGAAGCGCGGTTCCACGTCTCGGTAGTTGGACACGTCATAGCCAGCGTCGGCCATGGGGGAGGGGTACCACGGGTTGATCCAGATGGCGTCCACCCCGAGGTCCACGAGATGTGGCAACCGGGACCGGATGCCGTTGATGTCTCCCAGTCCATCCCCATCGGAGTCGGCGAAACTCCGTATGTATACCTGGTAAATGACAGCGCTCCGCCACCACTCGGAGACGGAGCCGTTCGTGCTCACCCTTTGACGGAGCCAGCCAACAGACCGCGAACGAAGAAGCGCTGTAGTGAGAAGAACACGATGAGCGGAACGATCATCGACACGAATGCGGCCGACGTCAGCAGATGCCAATCCTGGCCACGGTTGCCCGAAACCTGTACGAGTTTGGCGGTGATGGGTTGGTTGGCCTCACCGCCAAAGATCTTGCCAATGAAGAAATCGTTCCAGATGAACAAGAACTGGAAGATCCCCAGCGACGCCAAGGCGGGCACCGAGAGCGGGATGATGACCTTTCGGAACACCGTGAGATGGCCGGCCCCGTCGATACGGGCGGCTTCCACCAAATCAACCGGGATGGCCGAAACGAAGTTCTTCAACATGAACACGCAGAACGGCATACCGAATATGGCGTGGGCAATCCACACCTCCACCACCGAGTTGCTGAGATGCAACGAGGGCAGAATGGGGAATGACCCGATGTGGGCGCCGCGCAGGAACAGCCGCAATACTGGCACTATGGCCATCTGCAATGGCACCACCAACATGGCCACTACGGCGGTGAACAACCAATCACGTCCCTTGAACGTCATCCACGAGAACGCATAGGCCGCCAGCGATGCCACCACCACGGAGATGATGGTGGCCGGTACCGCAATTTTCACCGAGTTCAGGAAGTACTTTCCCAGGTTGATACCGGACTTGGAACCCAGCACCGACGAGTAGTTGGCGAGGGTGAACGTGGGATGCGCAAAGAACGTCCACCATCCCGACGATTTGATTTGGCGTTCGGGTCGGATGGAACTCACCAACAACCCGAACGTGGGAACGGTCCACAAAATGGCGATCAGCCATACAAAGACCTTTCCGGCCCGGGTGCCCAACGTGGTGGCCACCTTGGTGCCAATCGGGGGCGACGTACGTATCGCGGTCATGGTCCAACCTCCGCAGCCAGTTTTTGGCCCCGTTGATTGAGTATCACCACGGGGATCACGAGGATGAACAGCACTACCGCAAGAGCCGAACCCAACCCGTCGCGATTCTGGGTGAAGAAGGTGGTGAACGACTCGTTGGCGATGGTGCTGGTGCCGAAGTTGCCGCCCGTGGTGGCCTGGACAATATCGAACGCCTTCAGGGCGCCGATGGCCCCGAGGGAGATGACCGTGAGCAATGCCGGGCGGATGTACGGCAGCGTGATCTTGTAGAACACCTGCCGGCTGTTGGCCCCGTCAACCTGGGCTGCCTCACCCAGCGCCTCAGGGACGCCCTTGATGGCTGCCGACAAGATGATGGTGGCGAACGCCGTCTGCACCCAGATGAGAATGATTACCAACAAGATGGTGTTCATGTAAGCCCCGTGTTCGAGGAGCCAAAGCCGTTGGCCGTCACCGCCCAGACCCTTTGGCCATCCGGGAATGGCCTTGGTGACGGCATTGAGCAGTCCGTAGTTGAACGGGGGTCCGTCGTAGACGAACTTCCAAATGATTCCGGCGCCCGCCAGAGATAGCGTGATGGGGATGAAGATGAGCGATTTGAGAATCCGCTCACCCTTGAGACCGTCGGCATAGCGAGCAATGGTGAGCCCGATGAGAGTGCTCAACGTGCCGCCTACCACCACCCACAGCACCGAGTTGATGACGGCGGTTTGCCCGTTCTTCTCCGTGAAGATGGTTTTGTAGTTGGCCAGTCCACCAAAGGGGAACCCTTTGGTGTCGGAGTGGAGACTGATCCATACGGACCTGACGGCCGGTATGGCCAACCCGAGCACCAAGAGGATGAGGGCGGGGCCGAGGAAGACGGCGATTTGCCCCCTTTCCCGGAAACGTTTGGGGAGCGCATTGGTGGCTGTGTAGATCAGCAACAGGACGCCGACGAAGCCCCCGAGCCCCAGTACAACAGTCAATAGCGCTCCGATTACCTCACCCATACACGCCCCTACCCTTCAGTTTCTCGTGATGTTGTTTGGATACTCGGGTCCGAAGTCAGAACGAGGGAGTCACTCAACTTCGTGACTCCCTCGGATGCTACAAATT
>JANYHQ010000741.1 GCA_025358985.1 Acidimicrobiales bacterium | reverse complement strand
CCGGCTGGAAGACGCCAAGAGCACCGGTGATGGGCTGGCTGTGTTCATCCTTGACCTCAACGGGTTCAAAGAAGTCAATGACACGTTGGGTCACGCCGTGGGAGATCACCTGCTGCAGGCCATTGCTGGTCGTCTAGGCGCTTATCTTCCCGATCGCTCCGTGGTGGCGCGTCTGGGAGGCGACGAGTTTGGTGTGCTCATTGAGCCGGCCAACGCCGCATCAGCGGCCCGGGTGGCCGAGACCATTGCATCGTGTCTCACCCCGCCCATCACGGTGGACGATATGACCATCCAGGCTGGGGCAAGTACCGGCATTGACTTCTTTGAACCCGTTGAGGTCAAGGATGAACACAGCCAGCCCATCACCGGTGCTCTTGGCGTCTTCCAACCGGATACGCATCTGATCGTTGAACAGTGAGCGGTTGGGTAGGCCGGTGAGGTTGTCGTAGAGCGCCTGTTTGCGCACCGTGGCCTCGGCCTCCTGTTGACGAGTGATGTCCACCAGGACGCCGCGCATACGCAGTGCTTTGCCGTTGGAGTCGCGTTCCACTCGGACCGTGTCACGCACGAACACCGAGTTGCCGTCACCGCCGATCATCCGGAAATCGATCACGAAGTCACGCTCGTTGGTGACCCCGGCGCGACGGCTGGCCTCCTCGCGTTCGCGATCGTCGGGGTGTACGTACTCGGCCCACCGAGAGATGAGTGCGGGCGGATCCAGTCCCAGCAGGTCGCGCGACTGGGGGCTGACGAAGGTCCGCATGAGGGTGTCAGGATCTCCTTCCCACACCACTGCATCCAAACCAGTAAGTAAGTCAACATACTGTCGACGCGCCGAACGTTCATTGCGTTGAACTCGGTGGTTGATGAGCCCCACCACTGGCACGAACACGCCAAGCATCAGCCCTGTGGTGCGGTCAAATATGTGTCCACGCATCTCGGTCACCACAGGCGCCGCCACGAGCAGCCCGAACGTGGCAATGGTGGCCGGCCACGTACCAAACAGGGCGCTGCCGATGGAGAACTGACAGAGGGCCAATAGGAGCAGGGTGCCCGCCAGGGCGGGGTCGTAGGCCAGGATTCCAACGAGCACCGCCGCTTCGATGAACGGCAACCAACGAGGAGCGCGACGGCCCCGTCGTTGCGTGACGAACAGCAAGAACCCGCCGAACACTAGGTCAACCAACACGTAACCGAGCAGGGTCGACTTTCCGAGCAGCGAGTTCGATACCGACATGGCAAACACCACACTGAGCACCGCCAATGATGCCTGGCGATACATCAAGAGGGTCCAAGGAAATGATTTGTCCGCCGCAATGACGGGTAGTAGGTCGTCGGACCGACGATCCAACGGCTGCAGCGGGGGGATGGAGGGAAGCGCCATCCGGGCGCGCGATGTGATACCCGCCGCGTCGGCCGGCGCCGACGCCGATGTCTGCTCAGCCACGTGGGCTAACCGTCGTACGTCGCTGATGCATGCTCAGTCCACATCGGCATGGGGCGCCTCGAACTTGATCGGGCTCATGAGCCCTACCATGGGAGGCCGTGGTGAGGTCCAAGACAGTCACGCTGGTGGCATTGGCCTGCGCTGCGGCCACCGGTCTCAGCGGATGCCTGGGGCGGGCCAGCACCGCCGCCACTGCGGTTACCACCACCACCGTTGCCGCCACGGCCGCCATTGCCAATCTGGCCCCCACCACGCTCGTGGGGGCCGATCCGGTACCCGAGGGCGCCCCGTCGGCAGACCCGGCCACGCTCTCGGCCCCCGGCGCCAATCTGTCCAACCCCGCTTCCGCCAAGGGCCTCCCCACTCCACAGGCCGCGGCGCGCAATCTGTGGGATGCATGGCGGGACGCCGACGGGCCTCGAGCACTGCTCTATGCCACGGCATCGGCCACCGACGTACTCATGGCCACGACCTGGGGTCCGGAGGTGCACCAATCGGGCTGTACGGCCATCGAGGCCGGTTGGCTGTGTCGCTTCGAGGGACCAACGGTCCGGTGGGATCTCGACATCGACGGTGACGACACGCTCGGCTATCACGTCCGACGGGTCACCACTGGCGAGCCCAACGGCATCCTTTTGGTTCCTGGCGTGTCCCCCATCCAGCCCGCGCCGGGGGCTTCGTCGGTTCCGGATGCGTCCGTCACCACCACCTCAGTGGTGGTGGAGGGGTCAGGTTCAGCGCGGCCAGCCAAGCGGCGGCGCTCGTCAACCACGCGCAAGACCCGCACCGCCACCGCTGTCAGGCAACCATCGGGAGCACAGTCATCCACTGGCCCCATTGACTCTGCACCGACGCCCACCAGTCCCCCGGCGGCGGCGCCCGCCCCGGTCCCCGTGGCCAACCCCAATCAGAACGTGGGATAAGCCGACTAGTCCGAGGCGTCAGCCATACTCGGAGGGCCGGTGGCTGATCATCGGTCCCGCTTCGAAGGAGGCCACATGGCTACAGCACGTTGGAACAAGACGGTGATCGCCGAAAGCAGCGACACCGTGGTGGTAGAGGGCAATCACTATTTCCCGTTGGCTTCGGTGCGCGCCGATGTGCTCACGGCCAGCGACAAACACACCAGTTGCCCATGGAAGGGCGAGGCCAGCTACTACTCAATCCTGGTGGACGGTCAGCAGAACGCCGATGCCGCCTGGTACTACCCGGAGCCCAAAGAGGCGGCCAGCGAGATCAAAGACCATGTGGCGTTCTGGAAGGGCGTAGAGGTCGACGCCTGAGGGCAGTCAGCTCAAGCCCATATCGCGTTCGATCTGGGCCACCTGGGCGCGGGCCTCGGCAATGCCCACGGCGGTGTACTCGCGGATCACCTTCACTGCCTCGTCCTTACGTGAATCGCGGATGAGTGAGGTGGCCTCGATCATGTAGGAGGGCAGGTCGCTCTCCACGTAATCGAGATGAAGATGTCGGAATGCGAAGTCAATCTTGCGCTCCAGACGCTCGATCTGGCGTTTGAGCTCGGCCAGTGTTTCGATCAATTCAGCCATGGAGATCCTTCATGGGCCTGTGGTGCATGGGCTGCATCATGCACCTACCCTGGCGTGCGTGTCCGACCCTGGGCCGGGGCCCGCCATGGTGTATGGCCTGTCGAGCGCACGGCTCATGGAACTGTCCACCCCGCCGTGGGGCAAACCCATGGGATTCACCATCACAGCGGGGCAGATCGGTGGTGGCGCCACCCCACCAATGGTGTTTGACGGACCCCGGTACGAGGACGAGGCGGCGGCCGCTCATGTCGGATTCTGGTCATCGGAAATCACGTGATGGTCCGGGGCGTACCGCCATGGCCAGTGCATCGATACGGTCGGCCACGATGTTGATGACACACGTACCGCTACCCCTGGGGCCCACCCCGTCACCGCTGGCCATGGCCATGGCCACGGTTTCGGTGATGGTCTCGGTGCGTTCCAGTCGGCCCCGGATGAGCAGCGCCGCCGCCCCTTGGGCCACTTTGCGGTAGCGGGCCCACAGCCCTTTGGAGCAGATGATGTTGATGAGACCGGTTTCGTCCTCCAGGTTGATGAACGTGACGCCACCAGCCGTAGCTGGACGTTGGCGGTGGGTGACGATGCCCGCCACCCGTACCCGCGACCCGTGAGGCCGCTGGGCCAGCATGGCCCCGGTGACCACCCCCAGCTCATCGAGTCTGGTCCGCAGCAGTTCGGTGGGGTACCCGTCGGGGGTGACCCCGGTGGCCCACAGGTCCGCCGCCATGGCCTCCACCGCATCCATACCCGGCAACGATGGGGCCACTGCCCCCGTGACGATGCCGGCCAACCGACCCGGCCGGTCGTGGGCCAATGCGCCCACCGCCCACAGCGCCCGTCGGCGATCGTGTCCGAACCCGCTGAGGGCACCGGCCGTGGCCAAGGCTTCGAGCGCCTGAGTGGACGCATCGGTACGCCGCACCAAATCTCCTATGTCCACATATTGTCCGTGCGCTGATCGTTCGGTGTGGATGCGCTCGGCCAGTACCTGACCCACGTGACGTACCGCGCTGAGCCCCAGACGCACTGTCGGCTGCACGATGGACGCATCCACCCCGGGATGCACCACCGACACCGGGGCCTCCTCGTTGTCCTGCGGCCACTCCAATGTGGCTGCCGCCGCACTGCGGTTGACCTCGGGCCCGTGCACTGTGACGCCATGACGACGGGCATCGGCGGTGAGCGACTGCGGCGAGTAGAAGCCCATGGGCTGGGCGTTGAGCAACGCCGCACAAAACGCCGCTGGATAGTGGTATTTCATCCACGACGACGAGTACACCAGGTAGGCAAAGCTCACCGAGTGGCTCTCCGGAAACCCGTAGTTGGCAAAGGCGGCCAGCTTCTCCCACAACTCATCAATCACTGGCACTGACACGCCGTTGGCGGTGCAGCCCTCATCGAAGCGGGCTCGCAGCATGGCCATACGCTGGGGTGAACGTTTGGACCCCATGGCTTGGCGCAACTGATCAGCCTCGGCACCACTGAACCCGGCCACGTCGATGGACATCTGCATCAACTGCTCTTGGAACAGCGGGATGCCCAGCGTTTTGGCCAACGATCGTTCCAGCAACGGATGCAGATAGGTAACAGGCTCCAACCCATTACGGCGACGGATATAGGGGTGCACGGACCCGCCTTGGATGGGTCCCGGTCGGATGAGGGCGATCTCCACCACGAGGTCGTAGAAGCGGCGGGGCCGCAACCGAGGCAGTGTGGCCATCTGGGCCCTGCTCTCGATTTGGAACACACCCACCGTGTCGGCCCGGCACAGCATCTCGTATACGGCGTCTTCCTGCTCGATGAGGGCCAGGTCCACTTCCACTCCGTGATGAGCGGCAATGAGATCCACCCCAAAATGAAGCGCGCTTAGCATGCCCAATCCCAACAGGTCGAACTTCACCAGCCCGGCCCGGGCACAATCCTCCTTGTCCCACTGCAGCACCGTACGTAACGGTGTACTGCCGCTGGTGCCGCCACCACCAGCCGGAGGTCGCCGCATGTCGGGGAGGGCCTCCCCAATTTCAGCATCGGTGGCAAAGCGCCCCCATTCCACCGGGCATACCTCCACCACCGGCCGGTCACACAGCACCATGCCTCCGGAGTGGATGCCCAGATGTCGGGGATAGTCCTCTACCTCCGCTGCTAGGCGCAGTACGGCATCGGGGATGTCATGGTGTTGATTGTGAGGGTCGTGATGGCCCAGGGCTGCGGTGGCATCCACCTTGCCCCACGGGTCCACCTGCTTGGCCCAGGCGTCCAACCGGCCGGGGGCGTGACCCAAGGCGCGGCCCATGTCCCTGATGGCCGAACGGCTGCGATAGGTGATGACGTTGGCCACCTGGGCGGCGTTCTCACGCCCATATCGTGCGTACACATACTGAATGACCTCCTCGCGACGGCCCGACTCGATATCGATGTCGATGTCTGGCGGACCGTCTCGCTCGGGGGACAAAAACCGCTCGAACAACAATCCCAATGACACAGCGTCGGCGTTGGTGATGCCAAGCGCATAACAGGCAGCTGAGTTGGCGGCACTGCCACGGCCCTGGGCAAAGATGTTGGAGCGCCGACAGAACTCCACCAGATCCCACACGATGAGGAAGTATCCGGGAAAACCGAGTTGGTCGATGAGGGCCAGCTCATGGTCGATCTGGGCGTAAGCCCCGGGGACGCGCTCCTGACCGCGAGGACCGTAGCGGTGGATGGCGCCGCGCTCGGTGAGCTCGCGCAGCCACGTCATCTCGTTGTGCCCAGCCGGACATGGATACGGCGGCAGTTGTGGTGCCACCAGTTGCAGATCAAATGCACACATACGACCTAGCTCAACGGCGCGCTCCAGAACTCCGGGATAGCGAGCGAAGCGACGGGCCTGCTCCGCCCCGGAACGCAGATGCGCAGCCGCCGATGCAGGCAACCACCCGTCCATGTCGTCCAGGCTGCGCCGGGCCCGCAATGCCGACAGTGCCGTGGCCAGCGGCCGTTGCGATGGGGTGGCGTAGCGGACGTCGTTGGTGGCGATGAGATCCACGTCGGCTTGGAGGGCCAGCCGGGCCAGCGCATCGTTGCGGGCACTGTCGAGAGGATCGCCGTGATCCCACAGTTCCACCACGATGTGCTCCCGGCCAAAGGCATCCACCAGCCGATCCAATTGACGGCGGGCGGCGGTGGGCCCGTGCTCCATGAGGGCTTGGGTGAGCGCCCCGCGCTGGGTACCGGTGAGCACCCGCCAGTGCACATCGTCGTGGGTGGCGTGGGTGGCGTGGGGCTGGGAGGCTCGACCGTGGCGACCCTGGGCGGCGGGGTGACGGGAGATGGCGGCATTGATGGCCGCCTCGTCGCCATCGGTGAGGGTGTGGATGGACACCACATCAGCCAGACCTTCGCGCAGACCTTCGCGAAGACCTTCGCGCTGGGCGATGGCCGCCTCCGGGGCGGGGGCGGAGCGCAGGGCGGTACGAAACGGTGCGGTGGCCCCCCTGGCCAACTCGGCCAACTGCTCCAGCGTGAGGCGGGGCGCCCCCTTCTCCCCCGCCGCCAGATGGGAGGTGGACACCGCTCGGGCCAGGCGGCCGTAGCCCACCGGGTCTTGGGCCAAGATCACCAGTCCCGCCCCTTCGGGCACGGCCCGGCCCACCCGCTGGTCGTAGCGGGAGGTGGCGTCGATGGTGAGTTCGGCCCCGAAGATGGTGGCCAACCCATGGGCTCGGGCTGCCTCGGCGAAGCGGACCACCCCGTACAAACCGTCGTTGTCGGTGATGGCCAGGGCCTCCAGGCCCAGCCGGACGGCCTCTTCCACCAGCGCTTCGGGGTGCGAGGCCCCATCCAGGAAGCTGAAGTTGGAGTGACAGTGCAGTTCCGCGTACGCCACGTTGGTGGCGCTGCGGGGCGCCATATTGGCGGGTGGTTGGTAGGCGTCGCGCTTGCGGGACCAGGCCGGCGAGTCTCCCCCGTTGGCCCAACTGGGCTTCTCGGGCAGATCGTTTTTATGCGGATCCCTGGGTGGGGTGTGATCGGTACGCTCCGGGGCTCCGTGACCATGGCGGGTCGAGTCCCGGGGCGCACCGATCTGACGACGTCCGTCGGACAGCCGGGTTTCCAGCTCCGACCATGTCCTCGGCCCGTTCGACCACCCCATGAGGAGCAGTGTAGTCGAACATATGTTCGACGCAGAACCGAGGAAGACCCCGCTGCTCTCACCGTACCCTGTCCGCCCCACTCCCGCGCCCTCGGCCCGTCCCGCCCGCGACTATGGCGCCATACGCGCAGCTGTGGCGGATACCCACCAACTACACGCCACAGCTGCGCGCAATCCGCCACACCTGGCCACCAGTCGCCGTTGCTGGCCTACGGTGGGCGTCCATGAGCCCGGCATTGGTGACCCATGGCGCATTGGTGGTGGTCACCGGTGCCTCACGCGGTATCGGCGAGTCCATCGCCCGTCGATTTGGCGCCAGTGGGGCCAGGGTGGTGCTGGTGGCCCGTACTGGGGAGGCACTGGAGCGCCTGGCCACAGAGTTGAATGGCATCGCCATAGTGGCCGACCTCGGCGACCCCGCTCAGGTCGAGGGGCTCATCGCCCGTATCGAGCGGGAGGCCAACGCCCCCGTTGACATCCTGGTGAACAACGCCGGGGTGGATGACGTAGGCCTACTCACCAACAAGCAGGCCGCCGATGTGCGCCATATCCACCAGGTGAACCTCATTGCGCCCATCGAACTGTGCCGCCAAGTGCTGCCCGGCATGCTGGAACGTGGTCAGGGCCATATCGTCAACGTCAGTTCCACCGCTGCGTGCGGTGCGTTCAGCGGCCTCACCCTGTACGGATCCACCAAGGCGGGACTCACCAACTTCACCGCCATCTTGCGGGTGGAACTCAAGGGCACCCCCATTCGCACCACGGTGGTGTCGTTGGGACCGGTACCCAGCGACATGCTC
>JANYHQ010000626.1 GCA_025358985.1 Acidimicrobiales bacterium | reverse complement strand
TGAAGTACGCCTTGGCCACATCTTCTACTGCCCATCCGCCTTGTAGGGAAAGGCGCACAATGTCGAGCGCCGACGGCAAGAGTTCCAGCCCGGCAACCCGATCGGCCAAGGCCTCGGGAACTCCAGCGTCCACCCACGGTTGGCGGCGCCCGGAAATAGTAAAGCGTTCAGCGTCGGATGCCAACTGATCCAACAAACCGGCTACCAGTTGGACTCCGTCATGGTAGGTGTCCACGGTGTCCATAACGTCGATGGGAAGTCGTCGATTTCTCAACACCCAGCGACTGGCCCGTTCCACCAGTCGATCAATCTCCAACAGCATCTGGGTACAGATAGCGTCTGGTACCTCATCAGTAAGCGCACATATCTCATCCCACAGGGTGTGGGCGGAGAACATCTGGGTGGCGGCCAGGTGGGCTCGGGTGATGTCTGACACCGAGGCCTGAGTTTCCTCGGAGAGGCGAAAGGCGAACGTCACCCCGTTGTGATTCACCATCTCATTGATAACCGCAGTGGCCGTGATCTCGGCCGCCAGCGGGTGCCCGTCCAACTGGGAGGCAAAGCGTTTCTGTACCAGAGGTGGAAAATAGCCAACCAGGAATGGGCGAAATGCTGGATCAGACGATCCTCCCTCGGTCCGCAAACGCTCGCTGAGGTACAGCTTGGTATAGGCAAGCACAACAGCCAGTTCCGCAGAGGTGAGCCCGGCGCCCTGGGCTTTGCGTTCCAGCAATGCGTCGGTGTCAGGCAGTGCCTCCAGGCCACGGTCCAATCGGGCCACCTGCTCGAGGTGCGCGAGATACCGGGCGTGTACGTCAAGCATGGCCGGGGCCAATGTGACGCCATTGACCAATGCCTGGTTCTGGTCGATGTTGTCGGCCAGTACCAACCGACCAACATCGTCGGTCATGTCAACCAGTACAGAGTTGCGCTGTTTCACGGTGAGATCACCGTCGGCCACCACGGCATCGAGCAGGATCTTGAGGTTCACCTCGTGGTCGCTGGTGTCGACTCCAGCGGAGTTGTCGATGGCATCAGTGTTGACAAGCCCGCCACTGCGGGCGAACTCGACTCGCGCCGGCTGGGTGAGGCCGAGGTTCCCCCCTTCGCCGACCATCAGGCAGCGCAGCCGGTCGGCGTCGGCCCGGAGCACATCATTCGTGCGATCGCCGACATCGGTGTGCGCCTCGCTGCTCGCCTTCACATAGGTGCCGATGCCACCGTTCCAGAGCAAGTCGACGGGCGCCATCAGGATCGCATGGATGAGCCCAGTGGGCGGCAGTGCAACACCCCCACCGGGATGCTCGATCCCGAGCACATCACAGGCGGCCGCAGATACGTCGATGGACTTCGCCGTGCGCGGGAAGATCCCTCCACCCTCGGACAGCACGGCTCGGTCGAAGTCGTCCCACGAGGAGCGTGGCAACGCGAACAGGCGCTGTCGCTCGGCGAACGTTCGGGCCGCATCGGGCGTCGGGTCGAGAAACACGTGGCGGTGATCGAACGCGGCGACGAGGTGCGTCGCGTTCGACAGGAGCATGCCGTTGCCGAACACGTCGCCGGACATGTCGCCGATGCCGACCACGGTGAACGGTTCGTCGTCCGTACGCCCGAGTCGGTGCAGGTGCATCTTCACCGACTCCCACGCCCCGCGTGCGGTGATGCCCATGGCCTTGTGGTCGTACCCTACGGAGCCACCCGACGCGAAGGCGTCGCCCAGCCAGAACCCCCGGCTCGTGGCGATCCCGTTGGCGATGTCAGAGAACGTCGCCGTGCCTTTGTCCGCAGCGACGACGAGGTAGGGATCGTCCCCATCGTGGCGCACGGTCTGCGACGGGGGGATGACCGCGCCGTCGATGAGGTTGTCGGTGAGATCGAGCAGTGCGCCGATGAAGAGCCGGTAGCAGGCGACGACTTCGTCCTGCATCTGCTGACGGTCGGCCAGTGAAGCCCGTACGACGAAACCGCCCTTCGCACCGGACGGGACTATCACTGCGTTCTTCACCTCCTGCGCCTTCATCAGACCGAGCACTTCGGTGCGGAAGTCCTCCGGCCGCTCAGACCACCTGATGCCGCCTCGGGCAACAGCACTCATGCGGAGATGAACTCCCTCCACGCGAGGCGAGTTCACGCAGATCTCGAAACGGGGGCGCGGGAATGGCGCATCGGGGACCTTCGAGGGTTCGAGCTTGAAGGCGAGCGTGTCCCGAGGCAACCCGGAAGCGTCGGTCTGGAACCAGTTCGTGCGGACCGTGGCCTCGATCAACCCCGCCATGGCCCGCAGAATCCGGTCCTGGTCGAGGGAGGCGACCGACCCGAGCGCAGACCGTATGCGCGCCTGTATCTCTGTGGCTGCTTGTTCGCGGCCGTCCGCCGGATGACTGGGGTCGAAGCGGGCGATGAACAACTCGAC
>JANYHQ010000615.1 GCA_025358985.1 Acidimicrobiales bacterium | reverse complement strand
CCTCCAGCCCAGCCACCATGCGCAGTACGGTGGACTTCCCACAACCGGACGGACCCACCAAAACCAAGAACTCGCCATCGTTGATGGCGATGTCGAGCGAAGGTACCGCCTCGTACCCATTCTCGTACGTTTTGTTGAGCTTCTTCAACTGCAACGTGGACATGAGTGTCTCGATTCTGTGGACGTTTCGGTCACGGATGGGGCTAGACACAGGATCATTTGTCGCTGCCCGTAGACGCGTCACCGGTGAAATAGCGCTGGAAGGTGAAGAACACGATGATGATGGGAATGGTGGTGAGTAGCGCAGCGCCGAGCAACAGCGGATGGTTGCTGCCAGAGCCGAGACCTCCCTTGAACTGCGAGAGGCCAAGTGTGAGCGTGTTCAATTCTGGTTTGTCGTTGGCCACGAGAAACATCGTGAACTCGTTCCATGCTCCTTGGACGGACAGCACGGTCACCGCTATCAGGCTGGGGCGGGCCATGGGCAACACGATGGTGCGAAAGATTCTGAAGGTGTTGGCACCATCGATACGAGCCGCTTCCTCCACTGAAATGGGGAGTGCTTCAAAGTTCTGCTTCATCAAATAGATGGCCGCGCAATCCACCAACAGTGGGATCACCATGCCCATATAGCTGTTGCGCAGGCTGAGTTGCTTGAGGATCAGGAATCGAGGAATCAACAACACCACCCCGGGGACCATCATCACGCCGAGTATGAGCGCCAGTACCTGCTTACGTCCCGGAAATCGTATGCGCGCCAACGAATAGCCGGCTAACGAAGCCAACCCCACTCGCCCTACCGTGATGCAAACGGTGACGATGATGGAGTTCAGCGTCCATCGTCCCAATTTGATGTCAACCACACTCTTGGAGAGCCCGAACAACTGGCGCCACGCCAGGGTGCTGACGGGGTTGGGGATAAGGCTGAGCGGTTTGGCCAACGAGCCTGCTGACGTTTTGAACGACGTGGCGATCGACAGCAGAAACGGTCCCAGGTAAATCAAGGCAAAGAAGGTGAGCACGCCGTAACTGATGGTGCGTTTGGTGGCCGCTACGGCTGGTGACTCCACCCCTTGGAAACCATGATCATCACCTCCGGCGGGCGGTCGGGTGAGTACTTCGGCCTCCTGCAACTCGGCCAGCGCAGTCATCAGGCTTCCCCCTTCTCTCGTCCCAGAAAGCGTTGAACGGCAGTGAACACCAAGATGATGGCGAACACGATGAATGCCAGCGCCGAGGCCCCGCCGAAGCGGGACTCACGGACACCAGTGGTGTAGCTGAGATAGGCGGGGGTCACGGTTTCCCCCGCACCGTCGCTCATGATGTATATCTGGTCAAAGACCTGCCAGGTACCGATGAGGCCGAGCGTGATCACCAACACGATCTGCTTCTTCAGCAATGGCAACGTGAGATAGCGCAGCGTCTGACGCCGCGATGATCCGTCGATGGCCGCCGCTTCGTTGATTGACTCCGGGATGGTCTGTAATCCTGCCAACAGCAACAGCATGAAGGTGCCCGACGTTGTCCAGATGGCCAAGATGATGATCACGCACATGGACCATGAGGGCCCCGAAAACCAGTTCCAAAAACTCATGCCCAGAAATCCATGGTTGTTCAGAAACCCCGGTGCTTTGTCCACACCGAAGAGTCCGAACAGCTCGTGGAAGATGCCCTTGCTGTTGTTGAACCACTGGATGGGATTCACGCCGAACAAACTGACAATCTTGTTCACGGCCCCGTCGGTGGAAAACAAGAACACGA
Source organism: Acidimicrobiales bacterium (assembly GCA_025358985.1). Lineage (GTDB taxonomy): Bacteria > Actinomycetota > Acidimicrobiia > Acidimicrobiales > JANYDT01 > JANYHQ01. The sequence goes on along the minus strand of JANYHQ010000615.1, from coordinate 1,483 downwards.
AGATCAACCCAATGGCGATGGAGCTCGACAGCGATGGGATGTAGAATGCCGTGCGAAAGAAGCTCTTGGCCTTCAACCGGCGTTGGTTCAGTACCAACGCCAGTCCGAGGGCCACCACCGTTTGGATGGGTACCACGAGAAGAACAAAATAGAAGTTGTTACGTAGGGATGCTACGAAGTTCTTGCGGGTCAATCCGTCATTGATGACAAGATCCTTGTAGTTCGTGAGCCCCACGAACTTCACCTTGTTGGAAAATGGTCCACCCTGACCATTCCATTTCGTGAAGCTCACATACAGCGCCAACAGAATGGGGATGATGAGGAACACCAGCAGCAGAATCAGCACCGGGCTGACGAACAGCCAGCCCATGACGCCTTCTTTTCGCCGCTTGCGCTTCAGTGAGCGTTTTGCTTGGCGCAGAGCCTCATCGGATCCCCCACCGAATGAGTCATCGATTGGCACAACACTCGGTGCGGCGCTGTAACTGGTCACGCATCAACCCCCTGATTCTTCGTGGTTGAACAACGACTCAGCCTTTGAGGGCTGCTTCGCCGTTCTTCTGTAGGTCTTTGAGCACCGTGGCAATGTCCGTTGACTTGTCGGCGAGCCCCAGCAGTCCTTTGTCGAACTCACCAAGAACTGAGATGAAGGCCGGGAGTGTGACCTGACCACGTCCGTATGCGCCTCCCGCCAGGAACGGTGCATCGTCAGGGTGAGCCGCCAAGTAGGCCGCCCGCACTGACTCCCGGGACGGCATCACACCAAAGGCATTGGCCAGCGTGAGCTGAGTATCAGCCTTGGTCATGAAGTTGACGAAGCTCACTGCCGCGTCCTGCTTGGTGGAGGCCTTGGCCACACCCCAGCACTGCGTGAACACCATCGTGCCGGGCCCAGCAGGCCCTGCCGGGATTTCCGCCACCGTGTACTCGACGGTGGGGAAGTCGTTCTTCATGGCACCACGGATCCAGTTGCCTTCGATGACCATGGCTGCCAGTTCCTTACCGAACGCTTCGCCGCCCCAGCCCACTGACATGTTCTCGGTGAACTTGTACGTGCCCGCCGACAGCAGGCTCTGTACGTACGTGAGTGCCTTGACGTTCTCCGGGCTGTCACCCGTGACCTTCGACTGGTCGGCATTCACGAAGTACCCACCGGCACCCACCAGGAACGCTCCCACTCGGTCGCGTGTGGCCCCAGTGGCCAGACCCACCTGCTTGGCGGTGGTGAGCTTCTTGGCCACCGCCGTGAGTTGATCCCAGGTCTTCGGAATGTCAGTGTCCTTGAGGCCCGCCGCCGCCCACGACTTCTTGTTGATGATGAGGCCAAGTGTGGAGAAATCCTTGGGGGCGCAGTACAGCTCCTTGTTGTAGGTGAACACCTCACGGAGCGGTTTGTAGAAGTCGTTGGCATTGTCGAGCTTGGATCCCACCGATGCCAGGCTGCCGCCGGATGCGTACTCTTGGAACTTGTCGGCATTCACGT